>DMZZ01000097.1:1317-2745 GCA_003484805.1 Comamonadaceae bacterium
GCGTAGTTGCCCTGGTAGCGCAGATTGAACTGGTGGCTGTCGTTGCCCGTCATGTCCATGCGCTGGTTGGGATAGTTCTGGTACGGAATGTCCTGCAGGCCCAGGCGCATTTCGACCAGGTGGTTTTCGTTGCGCAGCGCGTAGGCGAGGGCGTGGTTGGTGGTCTTGTAGCTCGAAGAGCCCACCACGTCGCCCGGCAGCCAGCGGGTGGGCTTGTCGGTCGCGGCAGCGCCCGCGGGCTTGAAGACGTCGCCGGCCTTGTAGTCATCGGCCTTGGCGGTGGAGCCGTCGTAGCGCAGGCTCATCTGCTCGGTGGCGTAGGTGCCCGAGAGGTGCGCGCCGATGGCATTGCCGTTGCTGCGGAAAAAGGTTCCGGCCTGGCCCTTGAGGAGCCGGCTCTGGCCGGGCGCGGCGAATTCGGGGGCGGGCGAGTTCACCTGGATGGTGGCGCCGATGCTGTCGCCGCCCACGCTGACCGGAGTGACACCGGCGAAGAGGCGCACAGTGCCCACGCGCGTGGGATCGATGTACGACAGCGGCGGATTCATGTGGTTGCCGCAGGCAGAGATCAGGTCCATGCCATCGACCTGAATGCGCAAGCGGTCATCGGCCAGGCCATGCACGCTGGGCAGGCTGGAGACACCACCGGCGCCAAACAGGCTCACGCCAGGCAGATTGCGCAGCAGGCTGGCGGTGTCGCTGCTGGCGGCGCGGCCCGATTGCAGTGCGTCGGCATCTGCACTGCTGGCGCCGACGGGTTCCACGGCGATTTTGGGTGCCTTGATGGTGATGGTCTGCAGCGAGGCGTCCTGTGCGAAGGCCGCAAAGGGCAAGGCGGCCAGCAGGGCGCACAGCGGGCGCAGGGCAGGGGCGAACGGGCGGCCGCAATGGGCACGCGAACGGAGGGGGGTGGTCATGGCAGTGAAGCAGGAATGGGGATGGGCGCAGGCCCGCACGGCAAGTACCCGCAGCCAGGAGGGGCCGCGGGTACCACCAAGTGAGTAAGACTTTCAGTTCAGGCCGCTGGCGGGGCCTGAGCTGGCGGCCGCGCGTAGGCGTGCCGCGGTGCCCGTGCGGGTACGGGCGTGAATGCGAAGTCGTAGCCTGCATCGGCCTGCAGTTGGGAAACCACGGCCAGAACGTTGCCCGGAGTAAAACCTGCCCCCGCCACTGCGCAGACCGGGCAGCTGAGCGCGCTGCCCATGGCATGGCCCTGGGGGCCATCTGGCACCTCGTCGGTGTGCAGTGATGTCTGCACAGTGCAGACATCGCCCCACGAGGCCTGCTGTGACAGCATCTGCCCCAGGTGGGCCGTGCTGATCTGCCCCACCCAGAGCTGGGCAAACAGCGCCAGCATGGCCAGAACCATGGCCAAGGGGCGGTTTCCGAAGCGGGGGGTGCGGGATGTCACGGCGGGGATTGTGGCGC
>DMZZ01000097.1:2847-12577 GCA_003484805.1 Comamonadaceae bacterium
CCCTCGACTGTTCCCGCATTCGCGCCATCACGCTGGATCTGGACGACACGCTCTGGCCCATCTGGCCCACCATTGCCAGGGCCGAATCGGTGCTGCAGGCCTGGCTGGCCGAACATGCGCCCGCCACGCACGCCCTGTATGCAGTGCCGGGGGCGTTGCGCGCCCTTCGCGAGCGCATGAACCACCTGCGCCCGGACCTGGTCCACGATCTGAGTGCGCTGCGCCGGGAGTCCATCCGCCTGGCACTCACGCAGGCGGGAGACAGTCCGGCACTGGCAGAGCCCGCATTCGATGTGTTTTTTGCCGAGCGCCAGCGGGTCGATCTGTTTGAAGATGCCGTGCCCGCGCTCGAATACCTCAGCAGCCGCTGGCCGGTGGTGGCCTTGTCCAATGGCAATGCCGATGTGCACCGTGTGGGTCTGGGGCGCTATTTCCATGCTGCCGTGAGCGCTCGCGAAGCAGGCGCTGCCAAACCCGATGCGCGCATTTTCCACACGGCTGCGCGCGCTGCGGGCGTGGATGCGGCGCAGGTCCTGCATATCGGGGACGATGCCCACCTCGATGGCGTCGGGGCGCTGCGGGCGGGCATGCAGACGGTGTGGCTCAACCGTGAGGGGACCGCCTGGCCGCACGATGACCATGCCCCCCATGCCACTGTGGCAAGCCTGCACGAACTGCACCGGTTGCTCGCCTGAGCCCGTTCCCACGGATTCATTCTCTTTTTTTCTCACCACCTGCCCATGCCCATCCAAGCTTTCTTTCTGCCCCAGGTGCGTTCCATCGCCTTCACCCGGCCCCTGGCCTGGCTGGCTCTGGGCTGGCGCGACATGGTGCGCGCAGGCGCCATCAGCGTGGTCCACGGGGTGTTGCTGGCGGGGCTCGGCATGGTGATTGCCGCCGTGGCCCATGACCGCTTCTGGCTGCTCGCTGGTGCGCTGTCGGGCTTTCTGGTGGTGGCGCCGGTGCTGGCCACCAGCTTTTATGTGCTGAGCCGGTCGCTCGAGCGCGGCGAGCCCGCCAATGCCGCAGCGGTCGTGCGCACCTGGCTGTTCTGGCAGAGCAGCCACCGCGACTCCAAGTGGGGCAATGATTACTGGTGCCTTGTCCAGTTCGGCGCGCTGCTGGCGCTGGCGGCCACGGGCTGGGTGCTGATTTCTTCCGCGCTGATCACCCTGCTGGCGCCTGCACCGATACGCACACCCGCAGATTTCATCGTGCATGTGGTGCTGGCGCAGGACAGCACGCTGTTCACCCTCTGGCTGGCGCTGGGCAGCCTGCTGGCGGCGCCCATCTTCGCCTCCAGCGTGGTGTCCATCCCGCTGTTGCTGGACCGGCAGGCCTCGCTGTGGCAGGCCGTGCTCACGAGCTGGCAGGCGGTGCTGGCCAATCCGGCCACCATGGCGATGTGGACCGCGATCATTCTGGCGCTGACGATGCTGGGCATGGCAACCCTGTTGATCGGCCTGGCCGTGGTCATGCCGCTGCTGGGGCACGCCAGCTGGCATGCCTACCGCGACCTGGTCGATGCCTCCAGCCTCCCGCAGCGCGAGCCGGGCGGTCCGGCAGCAGGGGAAGACGCCACGCAACGCAATGGAATGGCATCGTGATTTTTGGATACACCGAAGCGCAGTTATCGGCCTTTTTCCTCACCTACGGGGTCGGGGCCTTCATTCTTTTCATGGTCTTCATCATCGGGCACCTGGCCTGGGAGTCCAAGGCCGGCCGGTTTGGCACCTTTGTGCTCTTTCTCGGGCTGGGTGTGGGCTTCCTCGGGTTTTTGGCCAAGTACCTGATCCAGTGGTGGCTGGAGCGCTGACGGTGTCTTCACTTTCGCCTTCTTTCTTTCTCCAAGGAGACATTCCCCCATGGGGCTGACGATCTACGGCATTGCCGCATCCCGAGCCGTGCGCCCGCTGTGGGCCGCCACCGAGCTGGGGCTGGCCTTCGAGCATGTGCACACCCCCTACCAGGGGGGCGCCACCCGCACGCCCGAGTTTCTGGCGCTCAACCCCAACGGCCACATTCCCGTGCTGGTGGACCACCGGCCTGAGGGTGATGTGGCCGTGTGGGAGAGCATGGCCTGCACGCTCTACGTGGTGCGCCAGCATGGCCGGGGTGACGGCTCCGACATCGCCCCGGCCACGCCGCGCGAAGACGCCGAGGCATTGCGCTGGAGCTTCTGGGCCGTCACCGAGCTGGAGAAGGACGCCCTGACTGTGTTGATGCACCGTGTGGCCATACCCACCGACGAGCGCAAGCCCGAACTGGCCGAGGCCGCCGAAAGGCGCCTGCGCGTTCCCCTGCGGGTGCTGGAGCAGCACCTGGTGCAGCAGCAGGCGCACGGCCAGGCGCATGTGGCGGCCGAGCGCTTCACCGTGGCCGACCTGTGCCTGGCCAGCGTGCTGGGCTGGGCGCGTCCGGCGCGTGCGCTGATGGAGGAGTTTCCGGTGACGTCCGGGTGGCTCGCGCGCTGCCTGGACCGGCCGGCACACCAGGCGCTGCGGGCGCTGGCGCGCAAACACTGACCGCAGGCTTTACCTGCACTTCACACGCCGGTCGCGGTCCTGACAGACCGGCCCGGCACAATGGTCTTCAGTGCCCTTTTCGATGAGGGCGCCCGATTGTGAATCCATGACCATGCCTTCTCCTTGTTCCCGCACGCGCCCGCCTCTGGCCGCCGGGCTGCTGGCCGCGCTGGTGCTGCTCACAGGCTGTGCCGCCATGGCACCGCCCGGCACGTCTGTGCCCGACCTGGCCGTTCCGACGGCCTGGGCGTCAGCACCGGTGTCCACGGGTGCACCCGGCGCTGCCGCCACGCCCCTGACTGCCTGGTGGCAGCGTTGGGGTGATGCGCAACTGACCGCGCTGGTCACCCAGGCGCTGCAGGCCCATACCAGCGTGCGCAGCGCACGGGCGGCGCTGCAGCAGGCGCGTGCCCAGGCCGATGTGCAGGGCGCAGCCCTGCTGCCCGGTGTCGATGTGTCGGGCTCGGCCCAGCGCAGCCGTTCCGGCGGCAGCACCGGCAACAGTTTCCAGCTGGGGTTGGATGCTAGCTGGGAGCCCGATGTGTTTGGCCGTCTGGGCGCCGGCGTCAGTGCCAGCGCGGCCGATGTGCGCGCTGCGCAGGCCGGCCTGGAGCAGGCGCAGGTGGTGCTGGCCGCCGAAGTGGCGGTGAACTACCTCACGCTGCGCAGCGTGCAGGAGCGCCTGGCCATCGCGCGCCGCAACCTGGCCAGCCAGCGCGAGACCCTGCAGATCACCGACTGGCGCGTGCAGGCCGGTTTGAGCACCTCGCTGGTGTCCGAGCAGGCGCGCGCCGCCGCCGAGCAGACGGCGGCGCAGATTCCGCAACTGCAGACCAGTCTGGCGCAAGCCCGCCACGCACTGGCCGTGCTGGCGGGCCAGGCGCCCGGCGCGCTCGATGCGCAGCTCGACGCCCCGCAGGCCATGCCCGCCCCCCCGGACGACCTGGCGCTGGCCTTTCCGGCCGAAACACTGCGCCAGCGCCCCGATGTGCGCCAGGCCGAGGAGCGCATCAGCGCCGCGCTGGCCCGGGTCTCGCAGGCTGATGCGGCCCGCTATCCGAGCTTTCGCATCAGCGGCTCGCTGGGGCTGCGGGCGCTCACGCTGGGGGCCTTGGGCAACGGGGCTTTGGTGGCGCACGCGCTGCTGGGCGGCATTTCGGTGCCGTTGTTCGACGGCGGCGCAGCCCGCGCCCAGGTGCGCGTGCAGGAGGCCGCGCTGGAGCAGGCGCGTGTGGGCTACGAAGCCACCGTGCTTGCCGCCCTGCGCGAGGTGGAAGACGCCCTGGTGGCCCTGCAGGGCGAACGCGAGCGTCAGGTGCGCCTGCAGGCCGCCGCACAGGCCGCAGGCAACGCCGCGCTGCTGGCACAGAACCGCTACCAGAGCGGCCTGATCGACTTCCAGGCGGTGCTGGAAACCCAGCGCACCCTGCTGTCCACGCAGGACGGCGTGGCCACTAGCGCGGCCAATGTCGCTCTGGGTCATGTGCGCCTGTACAAGGCCCTGGGCGGAGGCTGGCAATGAGACGTTGGAGCCCCCTGTGTCGCTCCGGTTTCAATCGCCGCGGGTGATGCGACGCACCATGAAAAAATGAAATGAAGTTCCACAGGCTGTGTAGCCCCCTGCCATGACAAGCACCGAAAAAACCACCCCTGCCACCACCAAGACCCCTCCCGCCGATCTGCAGGCCCTGCTGGGCGGTGAACTGCCCCGGCGCTGGTGGCAACGCCCCGTGCTGTGGGGCGGTCTGGCCGTCGCCGTGCTGGTGGCGGGCGGGTTTTGGTACTGGCAGGCGCAGCAGCGCACCAGTGCCGCGCCCACCTACGTCACCGAAGAAGTGCGCCGTGGTAACCTCACGCTCAGCGTCTCGGCCAACGGCACGCTGCAGCCCACACGCTCGGTCAATGTGGGCAGCGAGCTGTCGGGCACGGTGCGCAGCGTGCTGGTGGACGTGAACGACCGGGTCAAGAAGGGACAGTTGCTGGTGGAGCTGGACACCGCCAAGCTGTCATCGCAGGTACTGCGCTCACGCGCCTCTCTGGCCTCGGCCCATGCGCGGCTGGCGCAGGCGGCGGCCACCACCAAGGAGGTGCTGGCCGGCCTGGCGCGACTGGAAGAAGTGGCACGCCTGTCGGGCGGCAAGGTGCCGTCGGCGGCCGAGCTCGATGCGGGCCGCGCCAACGTGGAGCGCGCCCGGGCCGACGAAACCAGCGCCCGCGCCAGCGTCGAAGACGCCAAGGCGGCGCTCTCCACCGACGAAACCAATCTGTCGAAGGCGTCGATCCGCTCGCCCATCGACGGCGTGGTGCTGACGCGCAGCGTCGACCCCGGCAACGCCGTGGCGGCGTCGTTGCAGGCCGTGACGCTGTTCACCGTGGCCGAGGACCTGGCGTATTTGCAACTGCAGGTGAATGTGGACGAAGCCGACGTGGGTGCCGTGCAGGTGGGACAAAAAGCCAGCTTCACCGTCAGCGCCTATCCTTCGTGCAAATACCCGGCCAAGATCACCCGCGTGGCCTACGGCTCTACCAAGACCGACAACGTGGTGACCTACATCTCCTGGCTGCAAGTGGACAACTCCGACCTGAGCTTGCGCCCCGGCATGACGGCGGCGGCCACCATCACTTCTACCGAACGCAACGACGTGCTGCTGGTGCCCAACACCGCGCTGCGCTTCACGCCCGTGACCGCTGCCGATACACCGGGGGGCGCAGGCCCCGCCGCGTCATCGGGCGGCGGCATCATGTCGCAACTGATGCCGCGCATGCCGCGCTCGGGCACTCGCCGGGGCGCCGGGGGCAACGGCAAGAGCGATGCGGCGGGCAAGACCCGCCCGATCTGGGTGCTGCAGGATGGTGTGCCCAAGGCGGTCAACGTCACCGTGGGCATCAGCGACGGCCGCATGACCGAGGTCAGCAGCGATCAGCTGCAGCCCGGCATGGCCGTCATCACCGACCAGCGCAGCAGCGGGGCCGCGCCATGAGCACTTTGGCCCAGCCCCTGATCCGCCTGCGCGGCGTGACCAAGGTGTACGGCGAAGGCGGGCTGGCCTTTCAGGCGCTCAAGGGCGTGGATCTGGACATTGCCCAGGGCGACTTTGTTGCCATCATGGGTCCGAGCGGCTCGGGCAAGTCAACGGCCATGAATACGCTGGGTTGTCTGGATCGGCCCACCACCGGCGAATACTTGTTCCAGGGCGTGCATGTGGAGGCGCTCTCGCGCGACGAGCGCGCGCGGCTGCGGCGGCGCTACTTTGGCTTTGTGTTCCAGGGCTTCAACCTGCTGGCACGCACCTCGGCGCAAGAAAACGTTGAATTGCCGCTGCTCTACCGGGGCGAGCCGGCCCGCGCGCGCCACGCGGCGGCTGCCCGTGCCCTTGACGCGGTGGGTCTCAAGGGCTGGGAGCACCACACCCCGGCCGAGCTGTCGGGCGGGCAACAGCAGCGCGTGGCCATTGCGCGCGCCATAGTCACCGAACCGGCCGTGCTGCTGGCCGACGAGCCCACGGGCAACCTCGACACGCACCGCAGCCTGGAGATCATGGAACTCATCTGGCGGCTGAACCAGGAGCACGGCATTACCGTCATCATGGTCACGCACGAGTCCGACATGGCCGCGTACGCCCGGCGCATCGTGCGCTTTGTCGATGGCGTGGTCGACAGCGACACCCCCAACCCGCACCCGGCGGGTCTGCACGCCGCAGCCGCAGCAGCCACGGAGCCCCACTGATGCTGCTCAACACCCTGCTGCTGGCGCTGCGCTCCATCCGGCGCAACCTCATGCGCTCGTTCCTCACCATCCTGGGCATCGTGATCGGTGTCAGCGCCGTCATCACCATGGTCACGCTGGGCAACGGCGCCACCATGGCGGTGCAGAACCAGATCTCCGGCCTGGGCACCAACCTCCTGCAGGTGCGGCCCGGCCAGCGCATGGGTCCGGGCAGCGGCGGCGCCCCGGCCTTCAAGGACACCGATGCCGACGCCATTGCCCAGCAGATCGGCGGCATCCTGGCCGTGGCGCCCGAGGGGCGCACCGGCGCCACCGTGGTGGCCGGCGGGCGCAACTGGACCACCAGCGTCATCGGCAGCACCAATGCCTGGTTGCAGACCGGCAACTGGACAGTGCGCAGCGGGCGCGAGTTCACCGACGACGAACTGCGCGCCGGCGCGGCGGTGTGCCTGATCGGCGCCACCGTGCAGCGCGAGCTGTTCGGCAGCGCCGACGCCGTGGGCCAGCAGCTGCGCGTCAAGGCGTTTTCGTGCGAGGTCAAGGGGGTGCTCGGCTCGAAAGGGCAGGGCGCCTTTGGCAACGACCAGGACGACGTGGTGCTGGTGCCCCTCAAGACCCTGCAGCGCCGCGTGACCGGCAGCACGCGGGTACAGACCCTGCTGGTGTCGATGCAGGACGGCAGCGACCCCGAGCGCGTCAAGGCCAGCCTGACCGAACTGCTGCGCGAGCGGCGCAAGCTGGCCCAGGCGGATGAAAACAACTTCAACGTCCTCGACACCAAGCAACTGGCCGACANNNNGTGAGCGTGACCGAGCGCACGCGCGAGATCGGCCTGCGCCTGGCCATCGGCGCGCTGGAGCGCGAGGTGCTGCTGCAGTTCCTGATCGAGGCCGTGGTGCTGGCGGCGCTGGGCGGGCTGATCGGCATCGTGCTGGCCACAGGCGCGTCCATGCTGCTGGCCAATGTGATGAAGGTTCCCTACGTGTTCAACCTGGGCGTGAACCTGATGTCGTTTGTGTTCTCGGCCGGCATTGGTGTGCTGTTTGGTTACTTCCCGGCCCGCCGCGCTGCACGCATGGACCCGATCGATGCGCTGCGGCACGAATGACGCACGGTGCACGCTATGCATGCCATGGTTTTGCTACTCAAATAGTAGCTGCTGACGCTTGATGGGTGGACGCTGGGGGCTTATTTTCCTTCAAGTGCCTGCTGCGCTGTCGTCGGCCAGTCGCACGCAGTTGCGGCCGCTGTTCTTGGCCTGGTAGAGGGCCCCATCGGCGTGGGCGATCAGTGTGTTGGCATGGAAGTCGCCGCTGCTCCAGGTGGCAGCGCCAATGCTGACGGTAACGGGCACGGTCTTTTGCTGCCAGACGAAGGGAGCGCTTTGCACCGCCTGCCGCAGCTGCTCGCCCAGTTCGTGGGCGCCCTTGGGGGGCGTGTCGGGCAGCAACACCAGAAATTCTTCGCCACCCCAGCGCGACACCAGGTCGGTGGCGCGGGCGCGCTCTTGCAGCAGCCGGGCCAGCGTCTGCAGCACATGGTCGCCTGCGGCATGGCCGTGCTGGTCGTTGACCTTCTTGAAGAAGTCGATGTCCACCATCAGTGCGGACAGGGGAGTTCCCTGCCGCTGTGCGCGCAGTGCCTCCTGGGCCATGAAGTCGTCTGCCGCGCGGCGGTTGGGCAGGCCGGTGAGCGCATCGTGGGTGGCCGCCTCGCTGAGCTTGTGTTGCAGCTTGTACAGCACCACGCCCATCAGTGCCAGGGCCATGCTCAGCGAAAGAAACAGCCAGCCCAGGGCGGCCAGCATGCCGATGGACTGGTCGAGCCTGTCGTCGCGAATGATCTGTGCAGGGTCCAGCAGCACAAAAAGGGCGCGCAGAAACAGCAGCGTGCAACCGAAGACCGCAGGCGCGCTCATCAAGAGCCCCAGAAGTCGGTGCGACCGGGCGTTTTCCTGTCGAATGCAGTGCAGCAGGGCCACCGCATTCCAGGCACACAGTCCACCCGTCAACACAGAGACGGCGGCGATGCGCCACATGGCCTGTTCTGGCGCCAGCCAGATCCACTGCACCAGACCGGTGAGAACCAGCAAGGTGAGAAACACCAGGTCTGCCGGAGGCCGCCCGGTCATCAGGTGCAGCCCGCGCAACTGCAACAAGAGGGCAGAAACCAGCAGCATGTTGGAGGCTGCCAGAACAGAAAAACCGGGCCAGTTGGCGCTGTTGAGGTAGAGGAAGAAGGCGCCACCTTGCAGCAATGCAAACCCCGCCCAGTGCAGGGCGGCCGCGCGCATGGGCGGCAGCAGGGCCGCCGCGATGAGCCAGCCCAGTGCCAGAAAGCACTCCAGCAGGATGCCGACCAGCAAGGTGGCATGCGCTGCGGAGAGGGTTTCCAGTGAGGCCATGGCGGTCGGGCGGGCAGGAGCCAGCCGGTCTCCGGCAAGCCCCGCTCTCTACCCGCTGTGTGGAGGATGTGCCTTCATGGTATCGGGTGAGCGGGTTCTGTGCCACGCGTAGTTACAGACCCCGCAAGGCGAATGTTTCAAGCAAAAACCGCCCGAAGCGCTTGCTGTACGGGCGGTTTAAGCTATGCTAAAAGTAGCGTTGCGGATTTCAGTGCACAACGATTTCCACCGCCTTGGCGGCCGGGGGCTGCTTGGCCAGGGTCAGTGTGAGCACGCCATTCTCCAGGCGGGCGGTGCTGGTGGCGGTGTCGATGTCCTCGGGCAGCTCCCAGGCGCGGTGCACATGGCGCGGGGCGCCTTCGATGCTCTTGAGCACCACCCGCTTGCCTTCCAGCGTGATCTGGAGCTGCTCGCGGGCCAGCCCCGGCACGTCGAGCTGCAGCGTGGTGGCCTTGTCGTCCTGAGTCACCGTGTAGTCGGCCGGGCGCGCAGCCGCCGGGCCCGCCAGGGTGCCCAGCAGAAAGCGTTGCAGTGCCACATCGGAAGGGCGGGGCGCGCGGGTGGCGCGGNNCCCTGCAGTTAGGTGTGCCTTTACCGATTTCAAGGATAAAAAACCATGCTGAATTTTCACCTTGCACCGTTGAAATTCGCCGTCCAGGCTCCACGGCGCCTGGCGCTGGGGGTGGCGCTGTCCGTGGCTGCGGCCATTCCGGTGGGCCACGCCCAGACGGCGGCGCAGGGCACCAGCGCCCCGGCAGCGCCTGCAGCCGCACCCTTCAAGGTGGCGCTGATCGAGAGCCTTTCGGGGGCTTTCGCCAACACGGGCGAGGCGGTGTTCCGCAATATCTTCTGGGCCGTGGACCGCGTGAATGCGCGCGGTGGTGTGTTGCTGCCGGCAGCGGCGGGCGGTGCCCGTCCGTTGGCGCTGGCGCGCTACGACAGCAAGGGCCAGAACGAAGAAGCGCTGTCGGCCCTGCGCGCGGCCATTGACGATGGTGCCCGGGTGGTCATGCAGGGTAATTCGTCGGCCACGGCAGCGGTGCTGATCGACGCCATCAACAAACACAACGAGCG
>DMZZ01000030.1:0-5782 GCA_003484805.1 Comamonadaceae bacterium
CCAGGTCGGAGAACAGCAGCGCGCCGAAGGTCCTGTTGCGCGCGATGAGTTCGTTCACCGTCTCGCGCGCGAGCTGGTAGGCCACCACCTCCTCGGCCGCGACGAAGCGGCTGCCCACGCGCCCGGTCATCAGACCGCAGCCGTCGAAGCAGTCGTCCGGGCCGTAGGTGGCCAGCACCTCGTCGCCCTCGGTCTGCGTGACATAGCCCTTGATGAGGATGAACAAGTGCGTGGGCACCGTAACCACATCCAGCACTACGGCGCCCTCGGGGAAGTAGGCGATGTCCACACTGGCGCGCACCAGGCGCTGCTCGTCCGGGGTCAGGCAGTCAAAGGGCGAGGCGGCGAAGTTGAAGGCATTGGGCATGTGGGATGTGCCCCGGCAGAAGCCGGAGCACCGCCACCATTCAACCCGGCAGGCCTTGCGCCACGCTTGCAGCGGTGTCCCAGCCCGGGCCGTCGAACCAGGCGTCGCCTTCCAGGCAGGCGCGCAGCATGGGCAGGCTGTCGTAGCCCCAGAAGATCTTGCCATCGACCTCGAAGGCCGGCACGCCGAACACGCCGCGCGCGGCGGCCGCTTCGGTGTTGCTGCGCAGCAGTGCCTTGGCGCGCGCGCCGTCGGCATCGTCGGGCTGCAGCTGCGGCTCCAGCTCGGCGGCGAGCTGCGTGAGGCGCCCGGCGTCGAGCGCTTCCTGCCCGTCCCGCCAGACATGGCGCAGCACCGTGCCCGCGACAAAGCGGTTGATGCTGCCGTCACGGCTGCAGGCCAGGGACTGGCGCAGCAGCGGCAGCGGGTTGAACGGGTGGCGCGCCGGCATCGCGAGTGGCACGCCCAGCGAGTGGCCCAGCCAGACGACATGGCGGTAGGTCCAGTCACGCTTCGGAAGAATGCCCGCCGGCCCGGGGTTGCCATGCCGCTGCAACAGCGCGCCCAGCAGCACCGGCCGGTATTCCACGCTGTAGCTCAAGCCTTCGAGCACCTCGGGCAGGCGCTCGAAGGCCAGCCAGGCGTAGGGCGAAACAAAATCCAGGTGAAAGACGATGTGCTTCATGGCGGCTCCTTGTGAGGCAGGGGAATTCACGGCGGAAAGGGGACTCCTGCGCGCTGCGCCAGCCGCGCCCAGATGGCCAGGCGCTCGGCACTGTCGGCCTGCGCCCAGGCGCGGATCTCGGGGATGGTGCGAAAGCACCCCAGGCAATAGCTGCGGTCCTCGGACATGCGGCAGACCGAGATGCAGGGCGAGGGGATTCCTTCGTCCGAATTTTCATCAAAATAGCCTGCTTCACCCAACAGACGGGCGCGGGCAGCTATGGATTCTGAAGCGTTCATGCGCCCTCCTGGATCACGTCGGCCACGGGCGCGCCGGTCAGGCGCTGCAGGTCACCCGGTTGCAGCGGGAACACGCTGTGCGGATGTCCGGCCGCGGCCCAGACCACGTCAAAGCGCAGCAGGTCCTGGTCGATCAGCGTGACCGGGGGCGTGGCATGCGCCACGGGCGAGACGCCGCCAATCGAAAAACCCGTGCGCTGCTTGACGAACTCCGCGTCGGCGCGGCCGATCTTGCCCACCAGAGCGGCCACTTTTTTCTCGTCCACGCGCCGGTCGCCCGAGGTGATGACGAGCACCGCCGTGTCGTCCTCCTTGCGGCGGAAGATGATGCTTTTGGCGATCTGGCCCAGCTGCACATTCAGCTGGTCGGCAGCCTGCTGCGCGGTGCGCGCGGCGTCGTCGAGCATGCGGGGCCCGTGCGGATGGCCCAGGCGCCGCAGCTCGGCGGCCACGCGTTCGGTGCTTTCGGGAAAGGTGTTCATGACAGGTGATACGAGACCGGGCGCGCGCCGGAAGCAGCAGTATTCAGGGAACTGCACGCCAGCCCTCTGAAACACAGCGCACACACGGTTACAGTGCAGATGTTGCCCTCCATTGTCCATGAAGCTGCTTCGCGCCTGCCTGCTCCTGAGCCTCCTTGTCGGCCACCTGTCCTGTGTCTGGGCCGCATCCATTGTTCTCGATACCCACCGGCAAGGGCCGTCGCTCAGCGAGACCGGCCAGCTGCTTTGGCTTGCAGACGACAGCGGCACGCTCACGTTGGACGAGATCATGGACCCGGCCCATGAAAGCCGCTTCCAGCCCGCACCCCACATGCTGCGGCACGGCGAAAGCGCACGCCCCTACTGGTTCAAGGTGCAGCTGGAGCAGCGCGCCGAAACCGGCGACTGGGTTCTGGCCACGCAGACCACGGCCCTCAAGGATGTGCGCTTCTATGGCCCGTTCGACGCCACTGGCCGGGCACTGGCGCCGCCGGTGCACACCGGCCTGTCGCAGCCCTTCGCCACCCGCCCCCTGGGCAGCGAGCGCTACCTCATGCGCCTGCAACTGCCCGGCCCGGGCACCTACACGGTCTATGCCCGGCTGGTGGGTGAAACCGCGCCCCTGCTCCGCCTATCCGCCTGGGACACCGCCGAATATCTGCAGTGGCGCCAGCACAAGCGGCTGTTCGACGGCATCTGCTACGGCATCCTGATCGCGCTGCTGGTCTACAACCTCATGCTCGTGGGCATCTTCCGGGACGCCACCTATGGCTTCTACATCGGCCAGTGCGCCTTCGCGCTGCTGACGCTGGCCAGCTTCAATGGCCACGCGGCCCACTATCTGTGGGGGCACTGGCCCTGGTGGCAGGAGCGTGGCAACGTGGTGCTGCCCGGCCTGTGGCTGATCTTCGGCACGCTGTTTGCCCGCAGCTTTCTTGACACGCGGCGGCTGCCAGGGCTGGACCGGCTGTTGCTGTCTCTGGCCCTGCTGGCGGCGCTGGCAGCCCTGCTGGGCCTGGGGGGACAGTTCAGTACGGCCCAGACGCTGAACGAGATTGTCTCCAGCGCCGGCGCCCTGCTGGCCGCCGTGGCGGCGGTCGTCATCCTGCGCAGCGGATTCAAGCCTGCGCAGTGGTACCTGGGCGGGCAGGCGCTGCTGTTCCTGTCGGTGCTGGGCGTGGTGCTGGTCAACTGGAACGTGATCGATGCGCCGTTCCTGCTGGCCAACGGCCTGCAGATCGGCGTGGCCGCCGAGATGGTGGTGTTTGCCATCGCGCTGAGTCGGCGCATCAGCGGCCTGCGCACCTCCCAGACGGCACTGCGCCTGCACGCCGCCCATCTGGCAGAGGCCGCCGCCACCGACCCGCTGACCGGCCTGGCCAACCGCTCCGGCCTGGCGCAGAAATCGACGCAGATGTTGGCCGACGGCGCCGCGCATGCACTGATGCTGCTCGATCTGGACCGCTTCAAGCCCATCAACGACGCGCATGGGCACGACGCAGGCGACGCGGTGCTGCACGCCGTGGCCGCGCGGCTGCAGGCTGCGATGCGCGCAGGCGACATCGTGGCCCGTCTGGGCGGCGACGAATTCGTGATCTTGCTGGCCAGCCCGTTGCCCGACGACCAGCTGGAGGCACTGGCCCGGCGCCTGGGGGCCGCTGTGCGGCAGCCGGTGGATTTTCAGGGCCAGGCGCTCACCGTGGGAGCCAGCACGGGCATTGCGCGCAGCCCGCAGGACGGCCGCACGCTGACCGAACTGATGCGCAGCGCCGACCAGGCCATGTACCAGGCAAAGCAGTCGGGCAGCGGCCACGCCTTCTGGGGCGCGGCCCCCTGATGCCTGAGAGGCTGAGCCCGTCAGACCGCCCGTTTGTTGAGCAGGGCCACCGCCGTGCGCGAGTTGGGCTTGCGGCCCAGGAAATCGCTGATGTAGGCGCCGGCGTCGATCAGCTTGTCGAGGTCGATACCGGTCTCGATGCCCATGCCGTGCAGCATGAAAACCACGTCTTCGGTGGCCACATTGCCCGTGGCGCCCTTGGCATAGGGGCAGCCGCCCAGCCCCGCGACGGAGGACTGGAAGTTCCACACGCCCATCTCCAGCGCGGCCAGCGTGTTCGACAGGGCCTGGCCGTAGGTATCGTGGAAATGGCCCGAAACCGCGTCGATGCCGTAATGCTGCAGCGCCGCCTCGATGGCGCGCTGTACCTTGCGCGGCGTGCCCACGCCAATGGTGTCGGCCACGTCCACGCGCTGCACGCCAATGCCCTTCATCAGCCCCGCAAGGTAGGCCACCTGTTGCGGCGCCACCTCGCCCTCGTAAGGGCAGCCCACGGTGCAGCTCATGGCGCCTCGCACGCGGATGCCGGCGGCCAGCGCGGCCTCGACCACGGGGGCGAAGCGCTCAATGCTTTCGGCAATGGAGCAGTTGATGTTCTTTCGGCTGAAGGCCTCGCTGGCCGAGCCGAACACCACGATTTCATCGGGCCGCGTCGCCACCGCCGCCTCGTAGCCCTGCAGGTTGGGTGTAAGCACGGAGTAGCGCACGCCGACCTTGCGCTCGATGCCGGCCATGACGTCCACGTTGTCGGCCATCTGCGGCACCCACTTGGGGCTGACAAAGCTGGTGACCTCGATCTCCTGCAGGCCGGCATCCTGCAGGCGGTGCACCAGGCCGATCTTGACTTCGGCGGGCACAGGGGATTTTTCGTTCTGCAGGCCGTCGCGCGGGCCGACGTCGATGAGCCGTACTTTGGCGGGAATGTTCATGGGGGTTCTCCGATGCTTGGGTGGTTCATCCGCCGGTGACAAGCTGCGTGCGGCGCAGGCGCAGCATCACCCAGCCCGCGGCCATGCCGATGGCGCTGAACAGCAGCATAACGGCACCAATAATGATCTTCAGCGTGGTCGAACTGCTGATCTCGGCCTGTGAAGGGTCTTGGGTAGAGTAGCGCACGGTGACGGGTTCGCCGACCTTGTGCACCGCCTGAAGCTGGCGTGCCAGCGCGTCCGTGAACCGCAGGGTTCGCCCATCACTCGCGACAAACTCCACGATGCTGTGCTGCGCCAAGGCTCTCTTGTGGGAAGGCCCCACATAAACCTCGTGGTGCGCCACCACACGGCCTTTGGCAGTGTGCATGTTGCCCAGCATGTTCAGGCCGGAGGCCAGAATCCAGGCGGCGCCCAGCGCCGCCAGCACGCTGGGCAACAGAATCAGCCAACCCAGCAGGCCGAAAAAACGGCGGACAAAATTCGGGGTCATGTCAGCCATGGTGTCAGTACCCACGCACGGGGTCCACCACGCCTGCCACCGCCTCGCCCCGCTGCAGCGCGACCATCTTGCGCGCCATCTGGGCAATGCTCTCGTCGCGCAGCGTGCGTGCCGAGGTGTGCGGGGTGGTGACGATGCGCGGGTGGGTCCAGAACGGGTGTCCGGCGGGCAGCGGCTCGGTGCGGAACACATCCAGCGTGGCGCCCGCGAGGTGGCTGCTCTCCAGCAGCGCCAGCAGGTCGTCATCGACCAGGTGTGCGCCGCGCGCGACGTTGATGAGGTAGCCGCCCGGCTGCAGGCGCGAGAGGGTGTCGCGGTTCAAGATGTCCTGCGTCTCGGGCGTGAGCGGAAGCAGGTTCACCAGCACGCGGCTGGCCGCCAGGAAGTCGTGGAAACCGTCCTGGCCGCTGAAGGCGCGCACGCCGCCGATGGCTTTGGGCGAGCGGCTCCAGCCGTTCACCGGGAACTCGAACTGCGCCAGGGCCTGGGCCACGCGCTCGCCGAGCACGCCCAGGCCCATCACGCCCACGGGGAAGTCCTGGCGCAGGCGCGGCTTGCGGTAGGCCCACTGGCCTGCGCGCATGCCGGCCTCGTACTGATCAAACTCACGGAATTGGCGGATGACGGCGTGGCACACGTATTCGGCCATCTGCACGGCCATGCCGGCATCGTCGAGGCGCACCACGAGCACGCCCGGCGGCA
>DMZZ01000178.1:0-3481 GCA_003484805.1 Comamonadaceae bacterium
CAAAGAGAGAATGTCGTCTTCTTGCCGTCGGGGATGCCTTGCACGACCCATACGGTATTTCCGATGGCCTTCTTCAGAAGGCCAAGCTTCCGGCTCAAAAAGCGGAGTTTGCCGGTAGGTTTGAATTCGTAGCCCATTCTTTGGGCACTGTGATATGCGACGAAATGTTCCATAGGGTGAATGGCAAGTCCTTAACGAATGTAGACCGCACCAAGTCGCCGACCATATCTGGCTGTTTCGGCCTTGATAGGCAATTGCACTGTAAAACTATAGCTGGAGCCTGATGTCATCTTGAACGACAGCTTTGGATCGTCGATCAGGATGGCTGCAAAGGGTCGATTTCGGCCGTTTTTTCCCTGCAATGGTTACCAACGCAGTCCTCGCAGCCGGAAGGCCGCAGGCAAAGCTCATTCCGGCCCGCGTCAGTACACTCTTTCAGCACCAGGCCACACAGCCCGTGGCCCACCGATTTGCCTGAAGGAGACCCCGCATGACCGATTCGTCCAACTACACCCCGCCCGCCATCTGGCAATGGAACAAAGAGAGCGGCGGCAAGTTCGCCAGCATCAACCGGCCCATTGCCGGTGCCACGCACGACAAGGACCTGCCGGTGGGCAAGCATCCGCTGCAGCTCTATTCTCTCGCCACGCCCAACGGCGTCAAGGTGACGGTCATGCTGGAAGAGTTGTTGGCGCTGGGCCACAGCGGCGCGGAGTACGACGCCTGGCTGATTCCCATCCAGGAGGGGGCGCAGTTCAGCAGCGGTTTTGTGGCGGTCAACCCCAATTCGAAGATTCCGGCGCTGATGGACCGCAGCGATGGTGCCAACCCGGTGCGCGTGTTCGAGTCCGGCGCCATCCTGCTCTACCTGGCCGAAAAGTTTGGCGCCTTTCTGCCCCAGAAGCCCGCCCAGCGGGCCGAGTGCCTGTCGTGGCTGTTCTGGCAGATGGGCAGCGGGCCGTTGCTGGGCGGGGGGTTCGGGCATTTTTATGCCTACGCGCCGATCAAGATCGAATACGCCATCGACCGCTATGCGATGGAGGTCAAGCGCCAGATGGATGTGCTCAACCAGCGCCTGGCCGCGCACGAGTATCTGGCGGGCGACGAATACACCGTGGCCGACATGGCGGCCTGGCCGTGGTACGGCGCTCTGGCCAAGGGCCAGCTTTATGAAGCTGGCGAGTTTTTGCAGGTGCATGAATACACCCATGTGGTGCGCTGGGCCGACCAGATTGCCAGGCGCCCCGCCGTGCAGCGCGGCCGCAAGGTCAACCGCACCTGGGGCGAACCCGCCAGCCAATTGCACGAGCGGCATGATGCGAGTGACTTCGATACCCGCACGCAGGACAAGCTGGCGGCGGCCACTTGATTTTTGGTGGCTGATGCGCGTGCAAGGTCTGGCTGAACGGGGGCACGCGGCTGATGGCTGCGGTGCGTCGTCAGGGCGGGGTTGCCCAGGTGCTACGCAACCCAAGGATTGATGAGCGCCACGCCTGTATCGGCAAAGTCGGACACGTTGCGAGTGACTACGGTAAAACCGTGCTCAATGGCCGTGGCCGCGATCATGGCGTCGCGCTCAGAGCGGCGGTCTGGTATGTGCAGTGAAGCGCACACGGGCGCGGTGTCTTCGGTGAATGGCAGGATGCGGCCCGCAAAGGCCACACGCACCCCTGCCAGCCAGGCGCGCAGTGCACTGCCCTGGGGCGGCATGCGGCGCTCCAGCGAGCGGATGCCGATCTCCAGCTCCAAAATGGAGATGGCAGACAGAAAAAGCCTGTTGCTGGGCTGCCCTGCCGCCCAGGCGCGCACCTCGGCAGACTGCTGGGGTTTGCCATGGCGCAGTTCGGAAATGACGTTGGTATCCAGGATGAACATGGATGCCTTTCAGTCGAACGACGCATCCTGGATCTGGAGTTGCAATCGCGGTGGTTCGAAATCAATGCCTTCCCCCCCGGGGATGCCATCCATCACGTCAAGAAGCGAGCGTTCGCTTTGCCCTGCGATGCGGTAGTAGTCGTCGATCTTGAGCAGTGCAAAAGCAGGGCGCCCCCGGTCGGTAATAAACACCGGGCCATCCACCGTTGCGCGCTTGGCAGCGGATACATCGCGCGTGAAGTCACGGCTGGAGAACGTATGAATGCCCATGCTGACCTCCGGAATTCAAGCAATGTTTGTATGTTATGACAAGTCTGTCGTGTCGTCAATTCGCGGAGGCCGAAAGAAGAATACTCAACCTTGACAGTGACTTGGGATGGCTTTGCCCCTGCCGATCTTCGGGGTGCCTTTGGAATCGCATCAATTTGCTATTGTTTTAATAGCTGTTAGCGCTTGTTTCGTAAGCGCTAGAAGCTGATTTGACTTGAATTTTGGGGCGCAGCCTCAGCGCCAGGCCCCCGCCACCAGCTGGCTGTAATGCACCCCCGGGCGGCCCAGCAATGGCTCGAAGGCTGCTGGATCGCCCACGTTGTCGCTGTCCAGCAGGGCCAGCGATTCGCTGCACCAGGGCACCGAGGCGGGCAGCAGGTCGCCCAGGCGGGCGCTCAGGCGGGTCAGCGGCAGGGGCAGGCGCAGCACGAGTGCGGGGCCGTGGCCTTGCTGCTGGCGCAGGCTGGCAACGAAGTCGGCCATGCGCAGGGGTTCGGGGCCGGTACAGGCCACGGTGCCGGTGTGCTGCAGGGCCGGGCCGAGCAGGGCCACCACGGCGGCCGCCAGGTCGTGCACCGACACGGGCTGGATGCGCGCGGTGAGCATGGGCGCGGGGAACACCGCCACCGGCAGGCGGGCCAGGTTCATGAACAGGGCGCTGCTGTCGCCGCCTTTGCCAAACACCACGCTGGGGCGCAGGATGACGGGGTCGAGCTGGCCAGCCTCGGCCAGGCTGCGCAGGCAGGCTTCGGCAGCGAGCTTGGTGCGGGCGTAGCGCGTGGCGCTGCCTTCGATGCCCAGGGCCGAGATTTGCACCACGCGGCGCACGCCGGCCCGGGCGCAGGCCTCGAAGAGTGCGCAGGGGGTGTGCTGGTGCACGGCATCGATGGGGCGCGCGGGGCTGTCGCGCAGCACGCCGACGGCGTTGACCACGGCGTCAATGCCCTGCAGCCGGGGCAGCCAGACTTCGGGCGTGGTGTCGCGGGCAAAGTCCATGGGCACCTGGCCGGGGGCCGCTGGGGCACGGTGGGGCGATACGCCACCGTGCACCTGGTGGCCTGCGTGCTCCAGCGCCTGGCGCAGTGTCTGGCCGATGAATCCGGTAGAGCCGGTCAGAAGGATGTGCATGGTGGGTGGTGCGTGTTTTGGTGGTGCCCGCAATCTAACCCGCTTTGCGGTGGTGCGCAGGCAGCGGCCTGCCGTGCTTTGGCCTTGCCGGGGGTTGGCGCGGCGTGCCCTGCAGCGGCAGGCCAAAGCGCCTAGACTGCAGCCTCGCTTGTCATCCACCCCGTTTTTGCAGGAGAAATGCCATGAAGCTTGACGATTTGCAGTCCGA
>DMZZ01000355.1:0-10796 GCA_003484805.1 Comamonadaceae bacterium
TGGCAACACCACAGTCCCCTTTTTCGTTTCTGGACGGCCTCTTTGAGCGTGTGGCCGCCGGCCCCCAACCCCCCCAGTGGCTCGTGCATGAGATGCAGCAGCGCATGGTGCTGTTCCTCAACCATGTACTGATGCAGGAAAAAGAGGCCATGGACCGCCTGGTGCGTCAGAAGGGCCGCATCGCCCGCGTGCAGTGGCGTGCGTATTCGATGGCCCTGGTCATCACGCCCGCTGGGCTGTTCAACCTGGCGCCCGAAACTGCCGCGCCCGATCTGCAGCTTCACGTCACCGAGACCTCTCCCTTTGCGCTGGCCCAGACGGCCCTGCGGGGTGACAAGCCTGCCATCCGCATTGAGGGCGATGTGCAACTGGCCGCCGAAATCAACTGGCTGGTCGATCACGTGCGCTGGGATGTTGAGGAGGACCTGGCGCGTGTGATCGGTGACGCTCCCGCCCACACTGTGGCGCAGGTGGCGAGCCGCGCTGCGCAAGCGCTGCGCCAGTTCGTGGGCACGCGCGTTGCACCAACGTCGTCAGCCGTCGCGCCCATGCCATCCGGACCCTCCACGCCTTCCGCGCCAAACAGCGGTTCCGACCGGGCTGGCGCATGAAGCAGTTCCTGAGGGGCGGCGCCATCCTGTGGGTGGTGTTCCGGTACGGCCTGGACGCCATGGTGCTGGACAGTTTCCAGAAGCCCTGGCTGCGATCGGTATCGCGCGTCCTGTCGTTCGGACGCAACCTGGATGCACCGCGCGGCCAGCGGCTGCGCTTGGCGCTGGAGCGCCTGGGGCCCATTTTCGTCAAGTTTGGTCAGGTGCTGTCCANNTCTTCGTCAAGTTTGGTCAGGTGCTTTCGACACGCCGCGACCTGCTGCCGCCCGATGTGGCCGACGAGCTGGCCCGGCTGCAGGACCGCGTGCCGCCCTTCGACCCGGAGATCGCCATCGCCACGATCGAGCGGGCATTCCGGCGGCCGGTGGATGAGGTTTTCACGTTCTTCGATCGCGTGCCGGTGGCCAGTGCCTCCATTGCGCAGGTGCATTTCGCCACGCTGCGGGACCGCCATGGCATCGAGCGCGAGGTGGCGGTCAAGGTGCTGCGCCCGGGCATGTTGCCCGTGATCGAGAAAGACCTGAGTCTCATGCGCATGATGGCCGGGTGGGTGGAGAGCCTGTCGGCCGACGGCAAGCGCCTCAAGCCCCGTGAGGTGGTGGCCGAGTTCGACAATTACTTGCACGATGAACTGGACCTGATCCGCGAAGCATCGAATGCTGCGCAGCTGCGCCGCAACATGGATTACCTCGATCTGGTGCTCATCCCCGAGATTTTTTGGGACTTTTGTCGCCCCGAGGTGATGGTCATGCAGCGCATGACCGGCGTGCCGATCAGCCAGGTTGAGCGCCTGAAGGATGCTGGCGTAGACATCCCCAAGCTGGCCCGTGATGGCGTCACCATATTCTTCACCCAGGTGTTCCGCGATGGTTTTTTCCATGCCGATATGCACCCGGGCAACATCCAGGTCAGCCTGGAGCCTGAAACCTTCGGGCGCTATATCTCGCTGGACTTCGGCATTGTGGGCACCCTCACCGAGTCTGACAAAGAGTATCTGGCGCAGAACTTCGTGGCGTTTTTCCGCCGTGACTACAAGCGCGTGGCCGAGCTGCACATCGAGAGCGGCTGGGTGCCGCCCGAAACCCGCGTGAACGAGCTGGAGGCTGCGGTGCGAACGGTGTGCGAGCCGTATTTCGACCGCCCGCTCAAGGAAATCTCGCTCGGCATGGTGCTCATGCGCCTGTTCCAGACCTCGCGCCGCTTCAACGTCGAAATCCAGCCCCAGCTGGTGCTGCTGCAGAAAACGCTGCTCAACATCGAGGGGCTGGGCCGCCAGCTCGACCCGGATCTGGATTTGTGGAGCACCGCCAAGCCCTTCCTCGAAAAGTGGATGCTGGAGCAACTGGGGCCCCAGCGGTTCAAGCGCGAGCTGCAGACCCAGGCGCCGCATTACGCCAAGATACTGCCCTCGCTGCCCCGGCTTTTGCACGACTTTTTGCAGCACCCGCCGGGGCGCAAGCAGAACCAGGAGCTGCTGGAACTGCTCAGGGAACAAAAACGCACCAACCGCCTGTTGCAGGGCCTGATGTACGGTGGCCTGGGCTTCGTGCTGGGCCTGATCGTCATGCAGGTCATCGTGCGGGTGCGGGTTTTCTAGGGAGTTGCCCCCAGCCCATTGACTGCGCAGCGCAGCCGCAACCCGGATGCACGGATAATGCGCGTCGTTTTGTCTTAACACCCACCTTGATCGCGGAGCGGCGCATGCTGGTCACCTTCATTGTTCTGTATTTGCTGGCTTCCATTGCCATCGGCCTGTATGCCGCGACGCGCGTGCACAACACGGCCGACTACGCCGTTGCAGGGCGCAGCCTGCCGCTGGCGGTCGTGATCGCCACCACGTTCGCCACATGGTTCGGGTCGGAGACCGTTCTGGGGGTGTCTGCCCGCTTCATCGACGAAGGCCTGGGGGGTGTGGTGGAGGACCCGTTCGGCGCTTCCATGTGCCTGATTCTGGTGGGCCTGTTCTTTGCCTACCGCCTGTACCAGAAGAACCTGATCACCCTGGGCGACTACTACCGCCTGCGCTTTGGCCGCACCATCGAAGTGCTGTGCTCCTGCATCATCATGTTCAGCTATCTGGGCTGGGTGGCTGCGCAGATCACGGCGCTGGGTCTGGTGTTCAACCTGCTGACCCAGGGCGCCATTTCGGTCACCGCCGGCATGGTGCTGGGCACGGCCATCGTGCTGATCTACACGCTGTATGGCGGCATGTGGTCGGTGGCCATGACCGACTTCGTGCAGATGATCGTGATTGCGCTGGGCCTGCTGGCCATTGCCTGGTTTGCTGCCGACCTGGCCGGTGGCGCTGGCAAGGTGATCGACTTTGCCGCGCGCGAGGGCAAGTTCCAGTTTTTCCCCAAGGATGGCGGGTTCAAGGAATGGACCTTCTTCTTTGCTGCCGCCATCACCATGATGCTGGGCTCCATTCCACAGCAGGATGTGTTCCAGCGCGTCATGTCGTCCGACAGCGCCCGTACGGCGCGCATTGGCCCGGTCATTGGCGGGGTGCTTTACCTGCTGTTTGCCTTCATCCCGATGTTCGTGGTGGCCTCTGCCGTGCTGATCATGCCTGAGACGGCACAGGCGCTTCTCAAGGACGACCCGCAGAAGGTGTTGCCCACGCTGGTGATGGAGCGCATGCCTCTGGTGCTGCAGATCGCCTTTTTCGGGGCGCTGCTGTCGGCCATCATGTCCACCGCCTCTGCCACCTTGCTGGCGCCTTCCACTACCTTCGTCGAAAACATCCTGCGCAACCTGCGCCCGGGTATGAGCGACGAGGTCACACTCAAGGCGATGCGCATTTCGGTGCTGGTGTTCACGGCCTGTGTGCTGACCTATGCCATCACCATGCAGGGCACGTCCATCTATGAAATGGTGTCGGGGGCCTACCAGGTACCGCTGGTGGGGGCTTTCGTGCCACTGGTGTTCGGGCTTTACTGGAAGCGCGCCACCACCCAGGGTGCGTTGATGGCCGTCGCCATGGGCCTGGGCGTCTGGCTGCTGTTCGTGGCCAGTGCATCGCTGTCCGAGGCCTTTCCGCAGCAGCTGGCGGGCGTGCTGGCGGCGCTGGTCGGCATGGTGGCGGGGTCTCTGCTGCCGCAGTTCGTCCCCGACCACAAGGGTCACGTGCACCACTACGAAGGCAGCCCGGCCTGACAGCGCCGGGCGCCGTCCTTGCGGCGAAGGCGGTGATGGGCGCGCCGCCTATAATCGAGGGTTTTGCACTTTCCCTCAACACTCTCGTCATGCCTATTTACGCCTACAAATGCGGCTCCTGTGGCCATGCCAAGGATGTGCTGCAAAAACTCTCCGATCCCCTGCTCACGGTCTGCCCCGCCTGTGGCGCCGAGGCTTTTTCCAAGCAGATCACGGCCGCGGGCTTTCAGCTCAAGGGGTCGGGCTGGTACGCCACCGATTTCCGCGGCGGCAGCGGCGGCACTCCCGCGCCAGCCTCCGAGCCCCAGGGAACCAGTGCCGAGTCGGCCGTAGCGTCCCAGCCGTCCTGTGCCGGTTGTCCGTCTGCAGCTGCGAGCAGCAGCGCGGCGTCCACCAGCTGACCCTGCCCGATGGCACCCTTGCGTAAATGGTTTTTCACCGGTTTGCTGGTGATCGTTCCGGGAGCGATCACCATTGCGGTGCTCAACTGGATCGTCGGGGTGCTCGATCAGACGCTCCTGATCCTGCCCCAGGCCTGGCACCCCGACCGGGTTCTGGGTTTTCACATTCCCGGATTTGGTGTTTTGCTCACCCTGGTGATCCTGCTGGTGGTGGGGGCCACGGCCAGCAATTTCGCCGGGCGCAAACTGGTGGAATGGGGCGATCGGCTGGTCAGCCGCATCCCGGTGGTGCGCTCCATCTACTCCAGCGTCAAGCAGGTGTCCGATACCCTGTTCTCCGAGGGCGGCAACGCTTTTCGCACCGCCGTGCTGGTGCAGTGGCCGCGCGAGGGCGTCTGGACGTTGGCGTTCATCACCGGGACGCCCAACGGCGAGGTTGCGGCCTATCTGCGCGACGAGTTTGTCAGTGTGTATGTTCCCACCACGCCCAATCCCACGGGCGGTTATTTCGTGATGGTGCGCAAGAGTGACTGTGTCGAGCTCGACATGAGCGTGGACGCTGCCTTGCGCTATATCGTCTCGATGGGCGTGGTTGCGCCCGCCGATCCTCTTTCTGAAACACCCAAGTAAACCTTGATCAATGCGCCTTTGATGGCGCCGGAAGTTCTGCCATGGCCATGCGTTCCCACTATTGCGGTCTTGTGACCGAAGCCCTCCTGGGCCAAACCGTCACCCTGTCGGGCTGGGTGAACCGCCGCCGTGACCATGGCGGCGTGATCTTCATCGACCTGCGCGACCGTGAAGGCTATGTGCAGGTGGTGTGCGATCCCGATCGCGCCGAGATGTTCAAGACCGCCGAAGGCGTGCGCAACGAGTTCTGCGTGCAGGTCAAGGGTCTGGTGCGTGCGCGCCCGGACGGCACCACCAACGACAAGCTCAAGAGCGGCCAGATCGAGGTGCTGTGCCATGAGCTGAACGTGCTCAATCCCTCGGTCACGCCCCCGTTCCAGATCGACGAGGAAAACCTGTCGGAGACGACGCGCCTCACGCACCGCGTGCTGGACCTGCGCCGCCCCTATATGCAGAACAACCTGATGCTGCGCTACCGCGTGTCCATGGAAGTGCGCAAGTTCCTCGACGCCAACGGTTTCGTCGACATCGAAACCCCCATGCTCACCAAGAGCACGCCCGAAGGCGCGCGCGACTACCTCGTGCCCAGCCGCGTGCACGACGGCCAGTTCTTCGCGCTGCCCCAGTCGCCCCAGCTGTTCAAGCAACTGCTGATGGTGGCCGGCTTTGACCGCTACTACCAGATCACCAAGTGCTTCCGTGACGAAGACCTGCGCGCCGACCGCCAGCCCGAGTTCACCCAGATCGATATCGAAACCTCGTTCATGGAAGAGCAGGACATTCGCGACATGTTCCAGGGCATGATCAAGACGGTGTTCCAGAACACGCTGGGCGTGGACTTGGGCGAGTTCCCGGTCATGACCTACCAGGACGCCGCCTTCCGCTTCGGCTCCGACAAGCCCGACCTGCGCGTCAAGCTCGAATTCACCGAGCTGACCGACGTGATGAAGGACGTGGACTTCAAGGTCTTCTCCGGCGCCGCCAACATGAAGGGCGGCCGCGTGGTTGCGCTGCGCGTGCCCGGCGGTGCCCGTGAAGAGGGCGGCCTGTCGCGTGGCGAGATCGACGGCTACACCGAGTTCGTGAAGATCTACGGCGCCAAGGGCCTGGCCTACATCAAGGTGAACGAGCTGGCCAGGGGCCGTGACGGCCTGCAGAGCCCCATCGTGAAGAACATCCACGATGCCGCCATCGCTGAAATCCTCAAGCGCACCGGCGCGCAGGACGGCGACCTGCTGTTCTTCGGCGCCGATAAGGAAAAGATTGTCAACGACGCCATCGGTGCCCTGCGCATCAAGATCGGCCACAGCGAATTCGGCAAGAAGAACGGCCTGTTCGAGGACCGCTGGGCACCGCTGTGGGTGGTGGACTTCCCGATGTTCGAGCACGATGAAGAAAACGACCGCTGGGTCGCCGTGCACCACCCCTTCACCGCCCCGAAGGACGGCCACGAGGATTACATGGTCACCGCGCCCGAGAAGTGCATCTCCAAGGGCTACGACATGGTCCTGAACGGCTGGGAAATGGGTGGCGGGTCTGTGCGTATCCACCGCGCCGACGTGCAGCAGAAGGTGTTCGACGCCCTGAAGATCACGCCCGAGGAAGCCCAGCAGAAGTTCGGCTTCCTGCTCGACGCCCTGCAATACGGCGCGCCCCCGCACGGTGGCCTGGCCTTTGGACTGGACCGCATCGTCACGCTGATGACGGGCGCAGAATCCATCCGCGACGTGATCGCCTTCCCCAAGACCCAGCGCGCCCAGTGCCTGCTGACCCAGGCACCGAGCCCGGTCGATGAGAAGCAGCTGCGCGAGCTGCACATCCGCCTGCGCAATGTGGACGCCGTGAAGGCGGGCTGATCGCACCAGGCCTTCGGGTAAATCGACAGGGCGCCTTCGGGCGCCCTTTTTTGAATCAGGGGAGAACACAGATGGCGAAGCCACTTTCAAAATCGCAGGCGCTGGCCAGCAAGGTCATGTTTGCTGCACTTTGCTTGTTGCGTGACAAGGGCGTCGCCATCAAGGCGGGCGAAATTTTGGATGCGCTGGAGAGCCAGTTGTCGCTGGACGATTGGGCGCGGGAAATCATTGAAAGCAATGGTTTGCCGCGCTGGCGCATGTATGCCCACTTTTTTTCCGTCGATGCGGTGAAGGCTGGTTTTCTAACCAAGGAAAGTGGTCTGTGGAAACTGACAAGCACCGGTGCAGAGGCACTGGCGCTGGGCGAGCTTGGCTATTTTCTCAAGGCGCAACAAGGCTACAAAGCTTGGAAGGCGGCGCAGCTGGCCGATGCGGGGGGAGCCAAAGCGTTGGTTGACTTGGCGCCTGCTTTGGATGCCGAGATGGATACGGTTCCGCCGGATGTTCGGTTGCAGACGCTCAAGCGCGAGGTGGACAGTGCGCTGGCTGCTGAAATTTTGGAGCGTGTCAAGGCCTGCTCGCCCGTCTATTTTGAAAGACTCGTCGTCCAGTTGCTGATTCGCATGGGCTACGGCGGCAGCCGTGAGGAAGCGGGCAAAGCCGTGGGGCGCAGCGGCGACGGCGGTATTGACGGGATCATCAACGAAGACCGTCTGGGGCTGGATGCGATTTATCTTCAGGCCAAACGCTGGGAGGGTGTGGTCGGGCGCCCTGAAATCATGAAGTTCGTGGGGGCGCTGGCCGGGCAGCGCGCTACCAAGGGAGTTTTCATCACGACGTCGTGGTTTACCCAGGAAGCCAAGGATTACGCGCTCAGCAGCCAATACAAGGTGGTGCTGATCGATGGCGAGCGCCTGGCCGATCTCATGATCGAGCACGACTTGGGCGTGTCGGTCGCGGCCACCTACCAACTCAAGCGCATCGACTCCGACTTTTTCAGTGAAGAGTGATACATGGCGCCGGAGCAGGACGGGGCTATGGCACACCAGGCGTTCAAGATTCCCGAATCAGTGCTGGTGGTGATCCACACCCCCGCGCTCGACGTGCTGCTGATCCGCCGCGCCGATGCGCCGGAGTTCTGGCAGTCGGTCACCGGCAGCAGGGATGCGCCGGGCGAAGATTTCCGCACCACGGCCGTGCGCGAGGTGTGGGAAGAAACCGGCATCGACGCCCAGGCGCCCGGCTGCATCCTGCGCGACTGGCATCTGGAGAACGTCTACAGCATCTACCCGCAATGGCTGCACCGCTATGCGCCGGGGGTGCGCGAGAACACCGAGCACCTGTTCAGCCTCGAAGTACCGGCCGGTACGCCTGTGACCCTGCACCCGCGCGAGCACGTGGCCTGGCGCTGGCTGCCGTGGCGGGAGGCCGCCGATGCCTGCTATTCGCCCTCCAACGCCGAAGCCTGCCTGCTGTTGCCCCGGTTCGTCTAGCCCCCGGAGGCTGTGTGCGCGAGAATGGATTTATGGAAAAAGACGATATCTTGCGTGTAGCCACTTACAACATCCACAAGGGCGTGCAGGGCATCGGCCCGGTTCGGCGGCTGGAAATCCACAACCTGGGGCTGGCGGTGGAGCAGTTCGACGCTGACATCGTCTGCCTGCAGGAGGTGCGCAAGCTGCACCGGCGCGAGGCGCGGTTTTTTCCGTACTGGCCTGAGCTGCCGCAGGCCGATTTTCTGGCCCCTGAAGGCTATGAGGCCGTCTACCGCACCAATGCCGTCACGCGCCATGGCGAGCACGGCAATGCCCTGCTTACGCGCTGGCCCGTGATCGGGCACAAGCACGAGGATATTTCGGACCACCGCTTCGAGCAGCGCGGTCTGCTGCATGTGGAGGTGAAGGTCAATGAACGCCGCATCCATGCCATCGTGGTGCACTTGGGGCTGATTCCGGGCAGCCGCGTGCGGCAGGTCGGACAGCTGCAGCGCTTCATCGACCGCGAGGTGCCCGCCGGGGAGCCGCTGGTTGTCGCCGGCGACTTCAACGACTGGGAACCACAGCTGAGGCGCACGCTGGCCGGGTACGGCCTGCACGAGTATGAAGAGCCGCGCGCCTTCACCTACCCGGCGCGGCTGCCCCTGGCGCAGCTGGACCACATTTATGCGCGCGGCCTGACCCCGCTGGGGCTGCATGTGCCGCGCGGCCGCGCCTGGTGGCGCATGTCCGACCATCTGCCGCTGATCGCCGAGTTCAAGCTCTGAGAAGGTGTGAACGAACCCGCCATGCCCGCTCATTCCGCCACAACACACCCGCTCGTCGTTGCAAATGCTCGCCAAAGCACGCGCTTGTGGCTTGCTTTGCGCCTAGATCGGCCGCGTTTTCGCGGCGTGCTCGGGCACGCCGAATTCATTCATACCTTCTGAGATGGCGCAGGAGATCGACTACGCCCATGACCACCGGGTGCGCCTGCTTCAGGGAGCGCAGGAGCTTTTTCCGGCGCTGATTGCCGCCATGGATGCGGCGCTGTCCGACATCCAGTTCGAAACCTACATCTTTGATTTCACGGGCGAGGGCGCCAGCGTGGCAGAGGCGCTGATCCGCGCGGCGCAGCGCGGCGTGCACACCCATCTGGTGGTCGATGGTGTGGGCACCGGGCGGCTGCCGCAAGCCTGGGCCGACCGCATGGATGCGGCAGGCGTGCTGCTGCGCGTGTATTCGCCGCTCGGGCCGCTGGGCCTCATGCTGCCGCACCGCTGGCGCCGCCTGCACCGCAAGCTGTGCGTGGTCGATGGTCGGCTGCTGTTCTGCGGTGGTATCAATGTGCTGGACGACTTCCATGATCCGAACCATGGAGCACTGGCGGCTCCCCGCTTTGACTTTGCCGTGGAAACCACCGGCAGCCTGGTCGCCCCGGCCAGCGACGCCATGGAGCAGCTCTGGTGGCGCATGCAGGCGGTGCGCGACGCCCGCCAGCGCCGCCTGCCCGAAGCCATCCAGGCCCTGCGCGCCGCCAGCGCGGCCCGCCACGGGACGCCATCGCCAGACTCGGCACCGCCCGTGCGCGCCGCCTTGCTGCTGCGCGACAACGTGCGCCACCGCAGCCGCATCGAGAAGGCCTACCGCCGCGCCATTGCGGGGGCACGCGAGGAGATCATCATTGCCAACGCCTACTTCCTGCCCGGCGGCAAGCTGCGCCGCGCGCTGGTGCTGGCCGCGCGCCGGGGGGTGCGCGTGCGCCTGCTGCTGCAGGGGCGCTACGAATACTTCATGCAGTACCACGCGGCGCGGCCGGTCTATGGCTCCCTGCTCCAGGCGGGGGTCGAGATCCATGAATACGAGCCCAGTTTTCTGCACGCCAAGGTGGCGGTGATCGACGCGCACGGCTCCCGGCCGTGGGCCACGGTGGGCTCGTCCAACCTCGACCCGCTGAGCCTGCTGCTCGCGCGCGAGGCCAATGTGGTGGTGGAGGATGCGGCCTTCGCCAGGGATTTGCGCCAGCGCCTGGAGCACGCCATGCAGCATGAGGGGCGGCTACTGGACCCCGCGCGCTTTGCGCAGCGCTCATGGCGCGAGCGTGCCCTGGACCGCGTGGCCTTTGCGCTGATGCGGCTTGCGCTGTGGCTCACGGGCAACCGGTATTGAGCTCCCAGGGGAGTCGTTTGCTATTAAAATAGTAGCTATAATCGCTTTATCAGCAAGCGTTGAATGCCAAAAACCCTCTAAAACAGTGGGTGCCATTCGCTGTTACCATTCCCCCATGTTCAGACAACTTGCCGCCGACATGAACCCAGCCAGCCCTGACGAAGGAACGCCCGTTTCCGTCAAGATCCGTGAGCGGATCGTCGCGGCGCGCAAGCGCTTCAACGCCAACGACAACATTGCCGAGTTCATCGAGCCGGGCGAGCTCGAAAAGCTGCTCGACGAGGTCGAAGGGAAGATGCAGGGCGTGCTCGACAGCCTGATCATCCACACCGAGGGCGACCACAACACACAGAACACGGCGCGCCGCGTGGCCAAGATGTACCTGAACGAGGTCTTCAAGGGCCGTTATGTCGAGCAGCCCCCGATCACCGAATTTCCCAACGCCGAGCACCTCAACGAACTGATGATCGTCGGCCCGCTGACGGTGCGCAGCGCCTG
>DMZZ01000354.1:0-5842 GCA_003484805.1 Comamonadaceae bacterium
CGCAGGCGCAGAGCGATCAGCGGCGCGAACACGGTCACCAGCAACACCAGCGGCCAGAGGTTGCCATCCTGGAAGGTATAGGCCTCCAGCAGCACGGGCCAGGGCTTTCCCTGCAGGCGTCCAAAACCAAACTCGAAACAGAGCGTCAGCAGCAGCCAGAGAACCCCGGTGCGCAGTGCCTGTGGCCTGCTGCGGACCCCGAGCCAGCGCAGGCAGCCCAGCGCCACTGCCAGGATCAGGAGCGCCAGCAGCACGCCGCTGACCAGGTAGGCCGGGGTGGTGCCCAGGAGCGGCAGCAGTGCGGCTTCGCGGAAGCCGCCGTTGGCGATGGCACCCAGCAGAATCAGGAACCAGACCGCGAGGGATTTCAGAAAGCGCATGGTCGTTGCAGGGGAGGCGCGCCCGGGGGCGGCCACCCCGAGGGGAGGGACATGCATGCTACAACCGCCGCGCCGCAGTGGGACAATGGCGCCTGGTTTCGGCAATTTTTTGACAGGTATTTCCCCATGGCAGGTCTGAAAGCGGGTTCGCCCACCCCCCAGTCGATCACGGTGCACGGCCAATCGCGTGTGCTTGAGGTGGCGTTTTCCGATGGCGCGGCGTTCCGCATTCCGTTCGAGCTGATGCGTGTCTATTCACCGTCGGCCGAGGTGGCGGGCCACGGCCCGGGCCAGGAGGTGCTGCAGACCGGCAAGCGCAACGTGACGCTGGAAAGCCTGGAGCCCGTGGGCAACTACGCCGTTCAGCCCACGTTTTCTGACGGGCACGACACGGGCATCTTCTCTTGGGATTACCTCTACGAACTGGGCCGGCGCCAGGACGAGCTGTGGGCGGACTACCTCGCGCGCCTGGAGGCCGCAGGCGCCGACCGCGATACGCCCATGCCCGCCAAGGCAGCGGGTCAGTCGGGTGGGGGCTGCGGCGGGCATTGACGAATGGCTGTGTAGCAACGCTTTGTTGCTTCATATTTCATAGCTTCTTGCGCTTGATTGGCAAGCATTCCAGGCCATTTTTGTTTAAATATCGATAACCAACGCGTTCGCAGGGTTGTCGCGATACCAGATAGCATTCAAACCATGAGCACCACGCATTTCGGGTTCCAGTCGGTCGACGAGAAGGACAAGGCGCGCCGCGTGCGCGGCGTGTTCGATTCGGTCGCGTCCAAGTACGACGTGATGAACGACCTCATGTCCGGCGGCCTGCACCGCGCCTGGAAGGCCTACACCGTGATGGTGGCCAGCCTGCGCGAGGGCAGCCAGGTGCTGGATATTGCCGGAGGTACGGGCGATCTGTCCCTGGCGTTCGCGCGCAAGGTCGGCGCCACGGGCCGCGTGGTGCATACCGACATCAACGAGGCCATGCTGCGCGTGGGCCGCAACCGCCTGATCGACGCAGGCCTGGTGTTGCCCACCCTGGTGTGCGACGCCGAGAGCCTGCCCTTTCCAGACAACCATTTCGACGTGGTCAGCGTGGCCTTCGGCCTGCGCAACATGACGCACAAGGACGTGGCCCTGAAAGAGATGTGCCGCGTGCTCAAGCCCGGCGGCAAGCTCCTGGTGCTCGAGTTCTCCAAGGTGGCCCAGCCGCTGACCAAGGTCTACGACTGGTATTCGTTCAACATCCTGCCCAAACTGGGCCAGATGATTGCGGGCGACGCCGAGAGTTACCGCTACCTGGCCGAATCCATTCGCATGCACCCGGGCCAGGAAGAACTCAAGCAGCTTCTGCACCAGGCCGGTTTTGGCCATGTGGACTATCACAACATGACGGGCGGCATCGTGGCCCTGCATGTCGGAATCAAATGTTGAAATCCAGGAGACTTGTGATGAAAAAAATCTTGCCTGCCCTGTTTGTGGCGGTTTTGATGGTGCTGCACCCCGATGCCGAAGCCAAGCGCATGGGCGGCGGCAAGTCATTCGGCCAGCAGTCGAGCAACGTGACACAGCGCAACGCTACGCCACCCACGTCGCCCACGGCACCCACCCAGAACGTCGCCACGGCGCCCGCCAAGCCCGGTGCCCCGGCGGCGGCCCCTGCGGCAGCGCCCAAGAAGCCCTGGGGCGCCATGCTGGGCGGCCTGGCGGCAGGTCTGGGCCTGGCCTGGCTGGCCCATTCGCTCGGCATGGGTGAGGGCTTTGCGCAATTCTTGATGATCGCCCTGCTGGCCGTCGCGGCCTTTGCGGTGTTCAAGATGGTCATGCGCTCCCGCAAGGGCGCGGCTGCCGCGCAGGGTGGTGCGCCGTTTGCCTTTCAGGGTGCCGGGGCCGGTGCTGGCACACCCGCAGAGGCCTCCATGCCCCGCTCCTACAGCCCCGACAAGGTCGGCAACGACGCCTCTGCCCGCCCCTGGGAGCGCAGCAGCTTGGCCTTTGATGCCGCGCGCCAGCCGGCCAGCGGCGGTGCGGTGATCGGCTCGGCTTTGGCAGGCGCGCAGAACTGGGGCGTGCCCGAGGGCTTTGACGTGGCCGGTTTCACCGAAGCGGCCAAGCGCAATTTCATCACGCTCCAGGCCGCCTGGGACCGTTCCGACGTGGCCACGCTGCGCTCCATGATGACCGATACCATGCTGAGCGAGATCCGTGCCCAGCTGGCCGAACGCGAAACGCATGGCGGCGAGCAGCCCAACCAGACCGACGTGGTCATGATCGAAGCCCAGTTGCTGGGTATCGAAGACCTGGGCGATGCCTACATGGCCAGCGTCGAGTTCTCCGGCATGATCCGCGAGGAGCCCTCCGCAGGCCCCAGCCCCTTCCGTGAGGTCTGGAACATGTCCAAGCCCAAGAGCGGCACGAGCGGCTGGCTGGTGGCGGGCGTGCAGGCACTGCAGTGATTTGAGGGACATGCGCGCCCAGCGCGCGCGGTTCAGGGAATAATCGGGGACTATGGCAACACAGTCCCCTTTTTCTTTTCTTGGCGGTGTTTTCGAGCGCATCACCGCCGGTCCGCAGCCGCCCCAGTGGCTGGTGCACGAAGTGCAGCACCGCGTGGTGCTGCTGCTCAACCATGTGCTGATGCAGGAAAGCGTGGCCATGCAGCGGCTGCAGCCCCAGCGCGGCCGGGTGGTGCGCGTGCAGTGGCGCCAGTTTTTCATGGCCCTGCAGGTCACGCCCGCAGGGCTGTTTGACATGGCCCCCGAGGCGGCCATGCCCGACCTGCGCCTGGAAGTGACCCAGACCTCCCCACTCGACCTGGCCCAGGCCGCACTGGGGGGCGAGCGCCCGGCGGTGCGCATCGATGGCGACGTGCAGTTTGCCGGCGACATTCAATGGCTGGCCGACAACCTGCGCTGGGATCTGGAAGAAGACCTGGCCCGCCTGATGGGCGACGTACCTGCGCACACCCTCTCCAGCGTGGCGCGCAGTGCCGTCCAGGCCCTGCGCAGCTTCGTTCAGGGCCGGGTGTCGCCTGTCGGCGGTGCCTCTGCGTGGTCCGTGGACCGCACCATTCCATGAAGCGCTTCTTTCGTGGCGCCACCATCGTCTGGGTGGTGCTGCGCTTTGGCCTTGATGAGTTGGTGTTGACCAGCCTGGGCAAGCCTTGGCTGCGCCGACTGGCCGGTATCCTGGCGGTGGGGCGCGATCTGCGCGCACCCCGGGGGCAGCGCCTGCGCGAGGCGCTCGAGCGCCTGGGGCCCATCTTCGTCAAGTTCGGCCAGGTGCTGTCCACCCGGCGCGACCTCATGCCGCCCGATATCGCGGACGAGTTGGCGCTGCTGCAGGACCGTGTGCCGCCTTTTGATTCCGCCGTGGCCGTGGCCACCATCGAGCGGGCATTTCGCCGCCCGATCGGCGAGGTGTTCGAGAGCTTCGAGCGCGAGCCCGTGGCCAGTGCCTCGATTGCCCAGGTGCACTTTGCCACCCTTCTGGACCGCCAGGGGGCTCGCCACGAGGTGGCGGTGAAGGTGCTGCGCCCCGGCATGCTGCCCGTGATCGAGAAAGACCTGAGCCTCATGCGCATGATGGCGGGCTGGGTGGACAGTCTCTCGGCCGACGGCAAGCGCCTCAAGCCGCGCGAGGTGGTGGCCGAGTTCGACACCTACCTGCATGATGAGCTGGACCTGGTGCGCGAGGCGGCCAATGCAGCCCAGTTGCGACGCAACATGGACGGGCTCAATCTGGTGGAGGTGCCGGTGATCCACTGGGATTTCTGCCACCCCGAGGTCATGGTGATGGAGCGCATGAACGGTGTGCCCATCAGCCAGGTCGAGCGCCTGCGCGAGGCGGGTGTGGACATCCCGAAGCTGGCGCGTGACGGCGTCACGATTTTCTTCACCCAGGTGTTCCGCGACGGGTTCTTTCACGCGGACATGCACCCCGGCAACATCATGGTGAGCCTGGCACCGGCCACGTTCGGACGCTACATCTCGCTCGATTTTGGCATCGTCGGCACGCTCACCGAGTCCGACAAGGAATACCTCGCGCAGAACTTCACGGCCTTTTTCCGCCGTGACTACAAGCGCGTGGCCGAGCTGCACATCGAGAGCGGCTGGGTACCGCCTGAGACGCGGGTGAACGAGCTGGAGGCCGCCGTGCGCACCGTGTGTGAGCCGTACTTCGACCGCCCGCTCAAGGAAATTTCGCTCGGCATGGTACTCATGCGCCTGTTCCAGACCTCGCGCCGCTTCAATGTGGAAATACAGCCCCAGCTTGTGCTGCTGCAGAAGACGCTGCTCAACATCGAGGGGCTGGGCCGCCAGCTTGATCCCGACCTCGATCTGTGGAGCACGGCCAAGCCTTTCCTGGAAACCTGGATGCTGGAGCAGCTCGGCCCCCAGCGTTTCAAGCGCGAGCTGCAGGCCCAGGCTCCCCATTACGCCAAAATATTGCCCTCGCTGCCCCGGCTATTGCACGATTTTCTGCAGCACCCCCCTGGACGGAAGCAACACCGGGAGTTGCTGGAGCTGCTCAAGGAGCAGAAACGGACCAACCGGCTGCTGCAGGGCCTGATGTACGGCGGTATTGGCTTCGTGCTGGGGTTGATCGCCATGCAGGTGATCGTGCGGGTGCGGGTTTTTTAGGGGTTTTCTCACGGACCTTCGCTGGTCCGACGCAGTGGTGGCCTGGTTGCGCTGATAATGCGCGTCATTTTGTTTCAACCCCTGCCTTGAAAGCGGAGCGGCACATGCTGGTCACCTTCATCGTTCTGTATTTGCTTGCATCGATTGCCATCGGTCTGTATGCCGCCACGCGCGTGCACAACACTGCCGACTATGCGGTGGCGGGGCGCAGTCTGCCCCTGGCGGTGGTCATAGCCACCACGTTTGCCACATGGTTCGGGTCGGAGACGGTGCTGGGGGTGTCCGCACGCTTTATCGATGAAGGGCTGGGGGGCGTGGTGGAGGACCCCTTTGGCGCTTCCATGTGCCTGATCCTGGTAGGCCTGTTTTTTGCCTACAAGCTCTACCAGAAAAACCTGATCACCCTGGGCGACTACTACCGCCTGCGCTTTGGACGCACCATCGAGATGCTGTGCTCCTGCATCATCATGTTCAGCTACCTGGGCTGGGTGGCCGCGCAGATCACGGCGCTGGGCCTGGTGTTCAATCTGCTCACTCAGGGCGGGATTTCGGTCTCCGCAGGCATGGTGCTGGGAACGGCCATCGTACTGATCTACACGCTGTATGGCGGCATGTGGTCTGTGGCGATGACCGACTTTGTGCAGATGGTCGTGATTGCGCTAGGCTTGCTGGCCATTGCCTGGTATGCCGCCGACCTTGCCGGCGGCGCAGGGAAGGTGTTTGAATTCGCTGCTCGCGAAGGTAAGTTCCAGTTTTTCCCCAAGGATGGCGGGTTCAAGGAATGGACCTTTTTCTTTGCCGCTGCCATCACCATGATGCTGGGCT
>DMZZ01000256.1:0-4747 GCA_003484805.1 Comamonadaceae bacterium
TCGCCCAGGCGGGGCAGGGCGTAGCCGGGCACGCCGGGGCCGCTGTCCTGGACGGCCACGCGCGGGCCGTCGAGTTCCACCCGCACGGTGCTGCCCTCGGGCGCAAAATCCACCGCGTTGTCGAGCAGGTTGGTCAGCGCCAGGGTGATGAGTTCGGCCTCCCACGGGCCGCTGGCGCCGTGGCCCGCAAGGGCCAGCACCACGCCGCGCTGCGCCGCGCGCGCCTGGGTGTGCGCGATGGCGGTGCGGGCGCAGTCGTGCAGGGCGACCGGGCGGTGGCCCTCTGCGTGCTGGCGCTGCTCCAGTTTGCTCAACTCCAGCAGGCGTTCGATGAGGCGCTGCAGCCGCTCGCTCTGCTGCACCACCTGGGTGGCGAACCGGGCGCGGTCTGCGGCGGGCAGGTCGTCCTGCAGCAACTCGCCGGCGCCCCGGAGGGCGGCCACCGGGCTCTTGAGCTCGTGGGTGAGGGCGCGCACATAGCCTTCGATGTAGTCGCGCCCCTCCAGCCGGGCGCGCATGCGGTCCATGGCGCGCGCCAGGTCGCCCAGCTCGCCGGGCACCTGGGGTACTGCCAGCGCGGTGGCCGGGGGGGTGTCGTGCTCGCCATCGGCGGGGCCCTGCACGCTCAGGGCGTAGTCGCGCAGGCGGCGCACGTTCCACACCATCCACAGCGTCACGGCCACACCCACGGCGGCCGACAGGGCCAGCAGCAGTAGTCCTCCCATCAAAATTTTGCGCTCGGCCCGGTCAATGAAGCGCTGCACCGTGTGCACCGGCTTGGCTACCGTCAGCACGCCGATGATGCGCCCTTGCACCCGTACGGGGGCTGCCACATGCATGACGCCGCTGGTGTCGTCGCTGGGCACCTCGCGGGTCATGCGCGCACCGTACTCGCCGCGCAGGGTGCGGGCCACGTCGCGCCACTGCGAGAAGTCCTGGCCCACGGCTTGGCCCTCCGAGTCGAACAGTACGCGACCGGCGGCGTCGGTGACGTAGATGCGATAGTCGAGCGACTGCTTGGCAAAGCCCCAGATGCCTGCGTCCACGGGGCGGCTGGCGTAGTTGCGCACCTGGCGGGCAAAGGCGCTGTCCGCGTTGCCGCCCTGCGCCAGGCGCCCGGCCGTCAGGTCATCGCTGGCCAGCTCGGCCAGCAGGTTGGCGGTGTCCACCATCATGTCCTCCATCACCTCGCGCACGCTGGGCTTGATTTCGGCGGTGAACACGCGCAGCACGAAAAACGCCGCAATGCCGTTGATGACGAAGAACGCAAACAGCAGGCGGATGCCAAGGCGCATGGGTCAGCGATACACAGTTAGACGTTATCAAAAATCATAGCCCTCAACGCTTGATAGGTAAGCGCTAGAGGCCAATTTGACCAAATTTTTCGCATGTCTCCGATGGCGCTTACTCCCTCTCCCCTCGTGGGAGAGGGTTGGGGAGAGGGGGGAACAAGCACAGCGCCCCCCCATGCACCCCCCGCAAAGAGGAGAGGGAGCAAATCCCCGGCGCCACTGCTTGTGCGCAGGCCGATGTTCTCATCTGAAGCCGAATGGATTCATACGTCACAAATCCAAACAATACCCCATGCCCCGGTGCGTGCTGATGTACTCGCGCGCCGGGTCGGCCTCGCGCAGTTTGGCGCGCAGGGTCTTGATGTGGGTGTCCACGGTGCGGTCTGTGCTTTCGCTCTCGTCGCCCCAGGCGGCTGCCAGCAGCGTGTCGCGCGCATGGATGCGGCCCGCGCCTGCGAGCAGGCAGGCCAGCAGGCGGTACTCGCGCCGGGTCAGGGCCAGCGGCTGGCCGTGCAGGTGGATGCGCTGGCCCGCAGGATCGTCCTGCAACGGGGCGCCACGGGCAGGCGCCGGTGCCTGAACGGCGGCGCGGCGCAGCAGCGCCTTCACGCGCGCGGCCAGCTCGCGCGGGCTGAAAGGTTTGGGCAGGTAGTCGTCGGCGCCCAGCTCCAGGCCCAGCACGCGGTCGATTTCGTCGCCCTGCGCGCTCAGCATCAGCACCGGGGCGTTCGCCCGGGTGCGCTGCCCGGCGGGGCTGCCATGGCGCAGCTCGCGCAGCAGATCCAGGCCGCTGCCGTCGGGCAGGCCAACGTCCAGCACCAGCAGGTCGAAGGCCTGGGCATGCATCTGCTGGCGGGCATCGTGCAGCAGCAGGCTGTGCAGCACCTGCAGGCCTTCGCGCTCCAGCGCGTACGCCACGGTGCGGGCAATGGCCGGGTCGTCTTCCAGTAGCAGGAGCCGGGTTTGCAGCGTCAAGGCGCTCACCGCGTCATCAGCACTGGGAACAGCTTGCCCAGCCCCTCGGCCATCACCTCCACCGCCAGCGCAGCCAGAATCAGGCCCATGAGCCGGGTCATCACGTTGATGCCGGTCTTGCCCAGAATGCGCGCAATCGGTTCGGCCAGTGAAAAGCACACCAGCGTGGCGGCGGCAATCACCACGCCATAGCCCACCAGGGCGGCGTGCTGCCAGAAGGTCTGGGCGCGGTCGGCGTAAATCACCACGGTGGACATGGTGGCCGGGCCGGTGAGCAGCGGAATGGTCAGCGGCACCACGGCAATGCTGGCACCGGCAGCGGCTTTTTCGGCGCCTTCCTCAAATTCATGCGTCGTCGCCTTGGCCTCGGCGGGCTGGGCATTGAGCATGTTCATGGCGCTGATGAGCAGCAGCATGCCGCCCCCGACCTGAAAGCTCTGCAGCGAGATGTTGAAAAAATCCAGAATCTGCAGCCCCAGCAGCGCGCAGGCGGCAATCACGCAAAAGGCGCTGAACGCCGCCGTGCGAATGGTGCGCTGGCGCTGTGGGACGGAAAACCCCTGCGTGTAGTGGATGAAAAACGGCACGATGGCCAGCGGATTGACGATGGCCAGCAGGGTGATGAGGGGCTTGAGGTCCATCAGTGGCCTCCTGCCTGCAGGGCATGCGCGGCTGCGCAGGGGGGGGATGTGCGTGCGTCCAAGTTCGGTCTCCTGCATGAATGCCGTGGGGCATCCGTGTGCCGCATTAGAGCACTTTCAGCAGGGGGCAAGAAGGCTGCGTAGGCGCCACGGACGCCTGCGCAGCGACAGCGTCAAGCGGCCAGCAACGGCTGGGCGGGGCGCAAAGACAGGTGGCCAGGCGCAGCGTGCGCCGCATGACCCGCGGGTGCATGCGCAGGGTCTGCGTGCGCAGGGCTGCGTCCTGCTTCGCCCGCCAGCGTGAACACGCCGATGGTCCGCACCTGCTGCCGGGCCTGGTCCTGCAGGCTGCGCGCGGCGGCCGACAGCTCCTCCACCAGCGCGGCGTTCTGCTGCGTGGTCTGATCGAGGTGCTGCACGGCCTCGCCGATCTGGCCCATGCCGCTGCTTTGCTCGGAGCTGGCGGCGCTGATGTCGGTCATGAGCGTGGTCACGCGCTGGATGGCGGCCACGGCTTCCTCCATGGTCTGGCCTGCGGTGTTCACCAGCTCGGTGCCCTTGCCCACGCGCTCCACGCTGGAGCTGATCAGCTGCTTGATCTCCTTGGCGGCATCGGCCGAGCGCCCTGCCAGGGCGCGCACCTCGCTGGCNNACGGCCGCGTTGAGCGCCAGGATATTGGTCTGGAAGGCAATGCCGTCGATCACGCCGATGATGTCGGCGATCTTGCCCGACGAGGTGTGGATCTCGCGCATGGTGCTCACCACCTGGCCCATCACTTCGCCCCCGCGGGTGGCCACGGCGCTGGCACTGGCGGCCAGCTGGTGGGCCTGGCGCGAGTTGTCGGCGTTTTGCTGCACAGTGGCGTTGAGCTGCTCCATGGCTGCGGCCGTCTGCTCCAGTGCGCTGGCCTGCTGCTCGGTGCGGCTGGCCAGATCGTGGTTGCCGGTGAAGATCTGGCCGGACGCGCTGGCCACGTTCTCGCTGCCCTCGCGGATGTCGGTGACGATGCCGGTCAACTGCTTCTGCATGGCATCGAGCGCATGCAGCACCTGCGCCGCCTCGTCCTTGCCCTGGGCCTGGACAGGGTGGCTGAGGTCGCCCTTGGCAATGGTTTCGGCCACCTCAATGGCATGGCCGAGCGTGCGCGATATGCCGCGCACCAGCGCAAAGGCAAACAGGGCCGCAAACAGCAGGCCCGACAGGATGGCGGCCACGGATGCGGCGCGGATCATCTGGTACTGGCCAGCGCCTTTTTCGTAAGCAAGCTTGCCTTCGTCGAACTGCAGTTTGACCAGGGTATCAATGCCGGTGCCCACAGGTTCGTAGAGTGGACGCACCTTTTCGACGACGATGCGGTGGGCGCCCGGAATGTCGCCCGCACGCAGTGCCGCCACGGTGGGCAGCAGGCCTTCTCGTACAAAGCGCCCACGGTTTTCGGTGAAGGCTTTGGCCAGTTGCTCCTCTTGCTCATTGTGCGGGCGCGCCAGATACCCATCCCAGATGCGTGTGATGGATGCGATGTTGGCGTCCACCGCAGCCGTGTTGGCTTTGATCGTCGGTTCATCCGGCGTCACCAGAGCCGTCGCCAACAGCAGGCGCTGGCGCAACAGCAGCGCTTGAATCTGGCCTATTTCTGCCGTGGTGGTCAGGCGGTCTTTGTACATGGAATGCAGGGCCAGGTTGGACTGTGCGATGCCCCACAGGCCCAGCCCTCCAATTGCCAAAAGCAGCAGGGACAGAAGGCCTGCGAGGGCAGCGACGCGGGTGGTAATCTTGAAGTGGTTCATGGGATCTCTCTTTGGTGTGGAGCCACGGGCGTGGCGTTGGCTGCGGCGGGG
>DMZZ01000368.1:0-3503 GCA_003484805.1 Comamonadaceae bacterium
AGCTGCCGGGCCAGACGTCGGCACCACCATGCATGACCACCCCGTCAAGCCAATCGGCATAGTGCGCCAGCGTCACATCGCCCCGCGCAGTCTCACCCGTTGGACAGGGCACCATGACCACCATGGCCCCTGCAGACATGATCCAGTGCGCGATGGACTGCTCCACGTATTGCAGTGTTTTGCCGGTGAACAGCGAGCGGGAAGGGTCGGCATGCTGAAAACAGGCCGACAGACCGATCTTGAGGCGGCGCGGTGCGAACATGGGTCTTTTGTAGCACTGCAACGGACCCGGCCTTGTAGGCGCACACCACGACCCGCCACACAACAGGGGGTTTCGTGAATTTGTGTTGCTTTTTGCGCCAAACCCCGATCCCGTCGAAGGAGGCACCGCCGCATAATTTCCGTCACTCCGAATGTGCTATTCCGGAAGTGGCTGCATGACATGAAATCGATGGATTCAAGCGCAGGGCAAGGTGCAAACCGCGGCCCTGGATCGGAAAACGCGATTGCCTGCGCAAGCGACTGGCGGGACAGCACCCCGGCTCGCACTGCAGCCACCCGCACCGAGGATGCACCATGCCCATGCTGCCTTTTCGCACTCTTTCCCTGGCCACCGCGCTGGCCCTGATCTGGCCCCTGCACGCCCTGGCCGCACTGCCTCCGGGCGCAGCCGCCGAGATCCTGAGCCTGCAGGGCGCGGGCGATCAGCGCACCGCCAGCGCAGCCGCCTGGCAGCCCGCTCGCCAGGCGCAGCCGCTGGCCCCTGGCGACTTTGTGCGCACACGCGAATCGACGCGGATGGCCCTCGTGTTCGCCGACGAAACCCAGCTGCGCCTGCACCAGAACACCGTGCTGCAGGTGAAGGCTGTGGCCGCGCCAGGCCAGAACACCACCACGCTGCGCCTGGACGCCGGCCGTGCCTGGACGCAGACCCGCCGCCCCCCGGGCAGCCCGCTGCAGCTTGAAACACCGGCTGCCACCGCTGCGATCCGTGGTACGGACTGGGACATCAGCGTCGAGCCTGACGGCCGCACGCTGCTGACCGTGCTCTCGGGCACGGTGGAGTTCGCCAATGCCCAAGGCCAGGTGAGCGTGGGGCCGAACGAGGCCGCCTTCGCCGAAGTGGGCAAGGCTCCGGTGAAGATGCTGCTGGCCCAGCCGCGCGACCGCGTGCAATGGGTCAACGCGCTGCAGGCCGACCCACTGCCGCACCTGCGTGCCGCAACCCCGCCCGAGGCAACGCAACCGGTACTGAGCGCGCTGGCTGCACGCGACCCCGGGGCGGCACGCGCGGCATTGGCCCAGTCACGTGCCGGCATACCGGCCGCCTGGGCGGCGGCACTGGAAGCGGCCATTGCATTGCAGTCCGGCGACCTGCCTGGCGCGCGCATGCAGCTGGTGCGCCCAATGGAGGAAGGCACCGCACACCTGGCGGTGTGGCTCATGCAATCCGACCTGCAGCTCATGGACGGCGAGGGCGACGCCGCTCTGCAGACGCTGCGCACCGTGCTCGCGCGCTGGCCGCAGCACCCCGCTTTGCTGGCGCAGCAGGCCCGCGTGCTATTGCTGACCGACCGCGTGAACGACGCCAGCACCACGCTGGCCGCAGCCCCTGCCGCCAACAGCGCCGACCTGAGCTTGGCACGCGCAGCCCTGGCCCGGCGCCAGGGCGATGCGCCCGCCACGTTGGCAGCCTATATCGAAGCCATACGGCTCGCTCCGGACGACGCCCGGGGATGGCAGGGTCTGGGCAGCGCGCACACCGAGCGCGAAGACACCATTCCAGCCCGCCAGAACCTGATGCAGGCGCTGCGGCTCGACCCGCATGCGGCGGGCGCACAGGGCGAGCGCGGTACGCTGGAAACTTTTTCCAACCGCTTCGGTGAGGCCGAATCGGCCTTTGCCACGGCGCTGGGCGACAACCCCGCCGACTACGTGGCGCTCACGGGGCAGGGGTTGCTGCGCCTGAAGCAGGGCCAGCCCCAGGCGGCACTTGACGCCTTCCTGCGCGCTGGCGTGATGGAGCCGCGCTACGCCCGAGCCAAGACCTGGACCGCCGTGGCCTACTACCAGCTCGGCCGCCACCCCGACGCCATCGCCACGCTCTGGCAGGCAGCAGCTCTCGACGACAAGGACCCGCTGCCGCACATGCTGCTGGCACAGATCCACACCGACCTGTTCCAGCCCGGCGAGGCGGTGGAGTCGGCCCGCGCCGCCCTGCAACGCATGCCCTACCTCAAATCGCTCAACCAGGTCGCCAACGACCAGAAGGGCAGTGCCAACCTGGGCGCCTCCCTGGCTTTCTTCGGCATGGAAGACTGGGCACTGGAACTGGCACAGCAGAGCTTCTCACCCTACTGGGGCGGCAGCCACCTGTTTCTGGCAGATCGATACCGGGGCGAGTTCAATAAAAATTCGGCACTACTCCAGGGCTTCCTGACCGACCCGATGGCTTTTGGCGCAAGCCAGCGTCATTCTTCCCTGCTGCAGCAACCCGGCAGTCATGGCGCCGTGGGACTGACGCTGGACCGCGACTTTTACCGCATGTCCGCTCCGTCGGTCACGCTCAACGGCATGGACAACAGCAAGGTGCCCGTGTCGTGGTTCTTCAAGGCGCAGCATGCCTCGGCACGCAACTTTCCCATCAACGTCGGGGTGGTGAACTTCCCCGCGTTCCACGACCCCACGGGCACCGCCGAAGGCGGAGCCGATGCGCTCACGCTCGGACTGGGCCTGCAGCCCAGCGAGCGGCTCAACCTGTTCGCCTATGCAAACCATTTCGATGTCAGCCTGCGCGCCAGCAACCGCTTCGCCACCGAACTGGACAACACCGCGCAACAGGGCGTTCTGGGCCTGTCCTACCGATGGAACCCAGCCGAGCAGACCTGGTTCAAGATCGGACGCAGCCTGGAGAGCACCCGCTTTCAGAACTACCCCGCACTGTTCACGTTCGACCCGCTGTGGGGGGTTCTGGCTCTCTCGGGAATGCCTCGCAAGGCGTTCTCTGACGTTCAACTGCGTCACAGCGCAGATCCCGAACCCGGCACGCGCTGGAGCGTCGCGCTGGAGCATGTGCGCGAACGGCAGGCCAGCCAGACCACGGCCGCCGGCACCATCAGCGGCCAGCTGAGCGATGGCCAGAATCTCTCGGACATCCTTTACTTCGCCGCCCTCAACAACATCAACCGGCGCTACACCGCCGTCACGCTCGACGGGCACCGGCAGATGAACCCTGCGCTACGGATCGACGGCGCCCTGGGCATCCAGCAGATCCGCCACCGGATCAAAGGCAGCAGCGGCATCGGCCTGCTGAATCTGGGGGGTGAGAGCATCGACGTTGCCGAGCGCAACGACACCGAGCGCGTACTCAGAAGTTGTGAACGAACCCCGGCCCTGAAGCGTTGAGCAGTGCATGAGCACTGCGACGATCGGGAACGGAGGCGAACAGACCCAGGCGGGACTGTTCGGTCAAGGGGAACTGCCGGCGGGCTCGCCCGTGGTGG
>DMZZ01000367.1:0-24164 GCA_003484805.1 Comamonadaceae bacterium
AGCACCAGCGCGTCGCCGCCCGCCGCCACATGCGCCACGATGGCCTCCTGCGGGCCACGGAAGCGCTCGTAGCCGAAGACGTCTTTCAGGATGGAATGCGCGGGGGACAAAAGGATGCTCTTGAATGTATAGCTGTCAACGCTTGATGCATAAGCGTTGGATGCTGTTTTGACGTTATGTTTCTGGCGCCGTGCATGCCGGGCCTGCATGATTATCGGCAATCGCGCCCCGGCCCCGGCGCGGCCTGCCCCGCCTGCCGCTGAAACAAACCGAAATAAACCGATACGGCGCAGAGAAGACGCCAGGACGCCCACCGCGCACCATCAGGGCCATCTTCCACACCGTCCCTGAAAGGAGCGCGGCATGCAACCCTGGATCCAAAAAACCCTCATCGGGCTGTTCGGCGCCTCCCTCCTCGTCGGCGGCCTCACCGCCTGCTCGGGCGGGCACCACCATCGCCACGGCCCGATGGACGCCGAGCGCATGGCCGAGGTGCGCGGCAAGGTGATGGAGCGCATCGGCAGCAAGCTCGATCTGAACGATGCGCAGAAGCAAAAGCTCGCCACGCTGGCCGACAAGCTGCAGGCCCAGCGCGCGGCCCTTGTGGGCAAGGCGGGTGACCCGCGTGCCGAGGTGCAGGCCCTGGTGGCCGGCGAGAAGTTCGACCGCGCCCGCGCCCAGGCCCTGATTGATGAGAAGCTGCGCGCCGTGCAGACCGGCAGCCCCGAGGTGCTGACCGCCATGGCCGACTTCTACGACAGCCTCAACCCGGAGCAGCAGCAGAAGGTGCGTGAGCTGATGCAGCGCCGCCGCGGCTGGATGGGCCGCCTCGGCTGATGCGGCTTGGCCTTCAAACGGATAACGTCGTTGGGGCGCCTTGCCGTGCTAAAGCACTGTCTGCGGCTTCCCGCCTAGTTCTCCGATTGAATGCCAACCCGCATGCGCATGAAATTGGTGATGGCCATGACCACCCCGCACGAACCCCTGCACCGGCTGGCGCGCGATCTGCGCGTGCATGGTCCGGTGCTGCTGGCTGGCATGCCGGCGCCGCATGACGAGCTGCTCACGCTGGTCTGGGGCCCGCGCTTCGACCGCGAGCATGCCCTCGGGCTGGTGGCGCGTCAGCCCCCGCAAGCGGCGCGCACGCTGCCCGCGCTGCTGGAGGCCGCTGACCGCTTTGACGCATTGCACGCCCCGGCCCAGCGGCGCCTGCGGCAGATGATCCTGCGGCACCGCGCGTGCAGCGGCGCAATGTGACAATCCGCTTCCATGCACCGCATCCTGCTCATCGACGACGACGAACAGCTCGGCCCGCCGCTGGCCACCTACTTCCGGCGCTTCGAGCTGGAACTGGTGCAGGCGCTGCGCCCCAGCGCGGGGCTGGAGTTGCTGGCCCAGGGCGGCTTTGACGCCGCCATCCTCGACGTGATGCTGCCCGAGATGGACGGTTTCGAGCTGTGCCGCACCATCCGGCGGGGCAGCGACATTCCCCTCGTCATGCTCACCGCGCGCGGCGAAGTGATGGACCGTGTGGTCGGGCTGGAGCTGGGCGCCGACGACTACCTGCCCAAGCCGTTTGAGCCGCGCGAACTCGTCGCCCGCCTGCAGACCGTGCTGCGCCGCCGCCGCGCGAGCAGCACGGCCGAGGCACCGGGTGTGCTGGAGTTTGACGGTTTGCGCATCGACGCCGCGCGCCGCAGTGTGCAGTGCCTGGGCCGCGATGTGGAGCTGACCGGCACCGAGTTCGACCTGCTGCACCTGCTCGCGCGCGAAAGCGGCCGGGTCCTCTCGCGTGACGACATCCTCAACCAGTTGCGCGGCCACGAGGCCGAGCTGTACACGCGCGCCGTGGACATCGTCGTGAGCCGCCTGCGCAAGAAGCTCGAACCGCTGGACTGCATCAAGACATTGCGCAATGCCGGCTATTCGCTGGCGCTGCGCCGGGTGGCCGGATGAAGCCCCTCTGCGAAGACGACCCGCGCTGCCCCTGGCACCAGCGCGCGCGCCTGGCGCTGCGGCGCTCGCTGCGCTGGCGCCTGGTGCTGGTATTCCTGGTGCTGGCGCTGGCGCTGGCGGTCACCTTCCTCGGTGGCGTGCAGAAGGCGCTGTCGGTGGGCTGGCGTGCGGCGGCGCGCCCGCTGCTGATCGACTACGTGGACCGCCTGGCCCAGGACGTCGGCAGCCCGCCGAGCATCGCGCGCGCCCAGGCCCTGGTGCAGCGCTTGCCCATCACCCTCCGCATCGAAGGCCCCGCAGTGAACTGGGTCTCGCACCCCGAACTGCCCCGGCCTGAATGGGTGCGTGGTGCCACTGGACGTGAGCCGCCCTGGCGCAACGGCGACGACGGCCAGAGCCTGCTGCGCCGCACCACGGCGGACGGTCACCGGCTCGAATTCGGCCTGCATGTGCTGGGCTGGGAGCAGCGCCCGCGCGTCGCCTGGGTCACGCTGGGCGTGCTGTTGCTGCTCACCGCGCTGGCCTACCTCTATGTGCGGCGCCTGCTGCGCCCGCTCGACGACATCCGCGCCGGTGCCCAGCGCTTTGGCGCAGGCGCGTTCGACCAGCCCATCCCCGTGCGCCATGCGCACAGGCCCGACGAGCTGGGGCAGCTGGCCTCCACGATCAACACCATGGGCAGCGACATCCACCAGATGCTGGAGGCCAAGCGCGCGCTGCTGCTGGCCATGAGCCACGAGCTGCGCAGCCCGCTGACGCGCGCGCGCCTCAACGCCGAACTGCTGCCCGAAACCGCCGAGGTCGAAAGCCAGCGCCAGGCCCTGCTGCGCGACCTGGGCGAGATGGCGCGCGTCATCACCGACCTGCTGGAGAGCGAGCGCCTGGCCGCCCCCCATGCTGCGCTGCACCGCGAGGCCGTGGACCTGGTGGAGCTGGCGCGCGAGGTCATTGCCGAACTGGGCGACCGCCACCCCGGCGCCGCCGCCATCCGCGTGCTGGTGCCGTCCGCACTGCCCGCGTTGCCGCTCGACCGCGCGCGCATGCGCCTGCTGCTGCGCAACCTGCTCGACAACAGCCTGCGCCACAGCGAGCCCGGCGTGCCGCCGCCCGAGTTGCACCTTCGCTGGCAGGACGAAGAAATGGAGATCGTGGTGCGCGACCATGGCCCTGGCGTGCCGCCCGAGCACCTGGAGCGCCTGGCACAGGCCTTCTACCGCCCCGACAGCGCCCGCCAGCGCACCACCGGCGGCGTGGGCCTGGGCCTGTACCTTTGCCGCCTGGTGGCGCAGGCGCACGGCGGCAGCCTGGCGCTGCGCAATGCCCAGCCGGGGCTGGAGGCACGGGTTCTGCTTCCGGTGGAGGCGGTTTTCAGCGGGTAGGTTGTGCATCGCATTTGCATTACACTGACCGCATGAAAACCGCCTCCCTCCCTCCCGTCCGCATCGAGCCCGCGTTCCGGCAGCAAGTGGAAGAAGTGCTGCAACCCGGTGAGACGCTCACGCAGCTGGTGGAAAGCGCCGTTCGCACGGCTGTTGCGGCGCGCAAGAGCCAGGCCGAATTTCTGCGCCGTGGCATCCAGGCCATCGAAACGACCCGCCTGGAAGCCACGGGCATTCCCGCCGAGCAGGTGATTGCCGTATTGGAGCGCCGCCTCTCCGCAGCACGCCAGTCCCGCACCCGATGAGGTACCGGGTCGAGTTCAGCCCGGAGGCCGCAGAGGACGTGCAGCGGCTGTTCGAGCATGTGCTGGAGCGCGAGCTGAACAGCCCGACCGGCGATCTGGAGGTGGCAGGGCGTGCGCTCCAGGCCATCAGGGACAGCGTGGAGTTGTTGACATTGACGCCCTTTTCATGTCGCAAGGTGGGCAGCAGCCCGTTCCTGCGCGAGTTGGTCATACCGTTTGGAGCATCGGGCTACGTGGCCTTGTTTGACATCGTCGGAAGCGATCGCGTGATCGTCGGTGCGGTACGCCACCAGCGGGAAGACGACTATCACTGATGGACTGGCAGCCTGGGTGGCTGCTTGACGAATTGGTCGATCGCAGTTAAGCTGTATATACAGGTTTATTTGACTATGTCGCGTTCCTTTACCACCCGCATCGCCAGCCCTTCCCACCGCCCGGCATCCAGCCCGGCGGCCGCGCCCGCCCTGGCGCTGTACGAGCAGGTCAAGGACTTCATCGTGCGCCGCATCCAGGACGGCAGTTGGCGCGCAGGCGACCGGCTGCCCTCCGAGAGCGAGCTGGTGGCGCAGTTCGGCATCTCGCGCATGACGGTGAACCGTGCCCTGCGCGAGTTGGTGGAGCAGGGCCGCATCGTGCGCGTGGCCGGTGTGGGCAGCTTCGTCGCCGAGGACAAGCCCCAATCAACCCTGCTGCAGATCGCCAACCTGGCCAGTGAAATCCGCCAGCGCGGGCACGATTACCGCTGCGATGTGCTCGCCGTGGAGCGCACCGCCGCCACGCTGGACGTGGCCTCGGCGCTGGACCTGCGCACGGGGGCTTCAGTGTTTCACTCGCTGTGCCTGCACCGCGAGAACGGCGTGCCCGTGCAGCTGGAAGACCGCTACGTCAGCCCGCGCCAGGTGCCCCGTTTCGCCGAGCAGGACTTCACCGTGATTCAGCCGTCCGAATACCTGGTGCGCAACGTGCCGTTCGACCAGGTGGAGCATGTCGTCGATGCCGTCATGCCCACACCCGAGCAAGCCGCCCTGCTGGAAATGTCCACCACCGAGCCCTGTCTGCTGCTCACACGCCGCACTTGGTCGCGTGGCGTGCCCATTACCGTGGTGCGCTGCCTGCACCCGGCCTCGCGCTACCGGTTGGGCAGCCGTTTTCGTGCCGACGGCAACCCCGTTTCCGGCTGACGGGGCGCGTGCCATCCACCGCCCCGTATTCCTTGATGCCTACTTGTATAGACAGGACTAACACCATGAATACTCCCCTTTCCACCGAAGCCATCGCCCTTGATCCCGGCCATGTCACGCTGGCGCAGCTGCGCCGCATCCACGCCGGGGGAGTGCTGCTCACGCTCGACCCCTCGGCGCAGGCCGGCATGCAGGCCGCGCTGGCCACCGTGCAGCGCATCGTCGATGAAGACCAGGTGGTCTACGGCATCAACACCGGCTTTGGCAAGTTGGCCAGCACCAAAATAGCCCGCGAGCGCCTGGCCGAGCTGCAGCGCAACCTGGTGCTCTCGCACAGCGTGGGTACGGGCGAGGCGCTGCCCGACGGCGTGGTGCGCCTCATCCTGGCCACCAAGGCCGTGAGTCTGGCGCGCGGGCATTCGGGCATCCGGCCCGCCATCGTGGACGCGCTGCTGGCGCTGGCCAATGCCAACGTGCTGCCGGTCATCCCCGCCAAGGGCTCGGTCGGCGCCTCGGGCGACCTCGCGCCGCTGGCGCACCTGGCCTGTGTGCTGATTGGCGAAGGCCAGGCCACGGTGGACGGCAAGGTGGTTTCGGGCCGCGACGCCATGGCCGTCGTGGGCCTGCAGCCCTTTGTGCTCGGCCCCAAGGAAGGCCTGGCGCTGCTCAACGGCACGCAGGTGTCCACCGCCCTGGCGCTGGCCGGCCTGTTCGGCGCGGAAGACGTGTTCTGCGCCGCGCTGGTGGCGGGAGCGCTCTCGCTCGAAGCCATCAAGGGCTCGGTCAAGCCGTTCGACGCGCGCATCCATGCGGCGCGTGGCCAGCCCGGGCAGATCACCGTGGCGGCCGCCGTTCGCGCGCTGCTCGAAGGCAGCCAGATTGACCCCTCGCACCCGCACTGCGGTCGCGTGCAAGACCCGTATTCGATCCGCTGCATCCCGCAGGTGATGGGCGCCTGCCTGGACAACCTGCAGCACGCCGCGCGCGTGCTGCGCACCGAGGCCAATGCCGCGTCCGACAATCCGCTGGTCTTCACCGACACCAACGAGGTGATCTCGGGCGGAAACTTTCACGCCGAGCCGGTGGCCTTTGCGGCCGACATCCTTGCGCTGGCGGTGGCCGAAATCGGGGCGATTTCGGAGCGCCGCCTGGCGTTGCTGCTCGACCCCGGCCTGTCAGGCCTGCCCGCCTTCCTGATCCTTGAGAGCGGCGTGAACTCGGGTTTCATGATCGCCCAGGTGACTGCCGCCGCGCTGGCCGCCGAGAACCAGTGCCTGGCCCACCCCAGCAGCGTGACCAGCCTGCCCACCTCGGCCAACCAGGAAGACCATGTCTCCATGGCCACCTACGGCGCGCGCCGCCTGGGCGACATGGTGCGCAACGCGGCGGTGGTGGTGGGCATCGAGGCGATGTCTGCCGCGCAGGGCATGGAGTTTGACCGCTCGCTGAAATCGTCGCCGCTCGTCGAGGAACAGTTCGCCGCCATCCGCCGCCGCGTGGCCTTCCTGGAGCAGGACCGCTACCTCGCGCCCGACATTGAAGCCATGCGCGCCTGGGCTCAGCAAAGCAGCTGGCCCGCGCCGCTGCGGGCCTGCATGCCCAGCCACGAATAAACCGCCCCCTTCAAGGAGTCCTTGCCATGAACGCCCACGACGCCAACTTCTCCCCCGCCACCGACCCGCGCCACGACCCCGCACGCGTCATCCGCTCCCCGCGCGGTAGCGAACTGCACTGCAAGAACTGGTTGGCCGAGGCCGCCTACCGCATGGTGCAGAACAACCTCGACCCCGAGGTGGCCGAGCGCCCGCAGGATCTCGTGGTCTACGGCGGCATCGGCCGTGCTGCGCGCGATTGGCAGTGTTTCGACCAGATCCTGGCCAGCCTGCGCGAGCTGAACGACGACGAGACCCTGCTCGTGCAATCGGGCAAGCCCGTGGGCGTGTTCAAGACGCACCAGAACGCCCCGCGCGTGCTGCTGGCCAACTCCAACCTGGTGCCGAAATGGGCGAACTGGGAGCACTTCAACGAACTCGACCGCAAAGGCCTGTTCATGTACGGCCAGATGACGGCCGGTAGCTGGATCTACATCGGCAGCCAGGGCATCGTGCAGGGCACNNTGGATTCTGACGGCCGGCCTGGGCGGCATGGGCGGCGCCCAGCCCCTGGCCGCCACGCTGGCCGGCGCCTGCTCGCTCACCATCGAATGCCAGCAGAGCAGCATCGACTTCCGCCTGCGTTTGCGCTACCTGGACGAGCAGGCCACCGACCTGGACGATGCGCTGGCGCGCATCCAGCGCTACACGCAAGAGAAGAAGGCCATCTCCATCGGCCTCTTGGGCAACGCCGCCGACATCCTGCCCGAGCTGGTACGCCGCGCCCGGGCAGGCGGCCCCACGCCCGACCTCGTGACCGACCAGACCAGCGCGCACGACCTCATCCACGGCTACCTGCCCAGCGGCTGGACCGTTGCCCAATGGCAGGCCGCGCAAAAAGACCCCGCGCAGCAGGGCCCGCTCAAGGCCGCCGCAGCCACAAGCTGCGCCGTCCATGTGCGGGCCATGCTCGACTTTCAAGGCATGGGCATCCCCACGGTGGACTACGGCAACAACATCCGCCAGGTGGCGTTCGACGAAGGCGTGCACAACGCCTTCGACTTCCCCGGTTTCGTGCCTGCCTACATCCGCCCGCTGTTCTGCGAGGGCAAGGGGCCGTTTCGCTGGGTGGCGCTCTCGGGCGACCCCGAGGACATCTACAAGACCGACGCCAAGATCAAGGAGCTGTTCCCCGACAACCACCACACGCACCGCTGGCTCGACATGGCGCGCGAGCGCATCGCCTTCCAGGGCCTGCCCGCGCGCATCTGCTGGCTGGGCCTGGGCGAGCGGCACATTGCGGGGCTGGCCTTCAACGCCATGGTGAAGAGCGGCGAACTCAAGGCCCCCATCGTCATCGGCCGCGACCACCTGGACACCGGCAGCGTGGCCAGCCCCAACCGCGAAACCGAATCGATGAAGGACGGCACCGACGCCGTGAGCGACTGGCCGCTGCTCAACGCGCTGCTCAACACTGCGGGCGGCGCCACCTGGGTGAGCCTGCACCATGGCGGTGGCGTGGGCATGGGCTACAGCCAGCACTCGGGCATGGTCATCGTGGCCGACGGCACCGATGCGGCGGCCGAGCGCCTGGCGCGCGTGCTGGTGAACGACTGCGGCTCGGGCGTGATGCGCCATGCGGACGCGGGCTACAAGCTGGCCATCGAAACAGCCGAGAAGCAAGGGCTCAAATTGCCCATGGTGAAGTAAGGGTAAAAACGAAGCAACATTGCCTGAACACCAAGATGCCTCAGATGGTTTTCACTCCCTCGCCCCTCGCGGGAGAGGGTTGGGGAGAGGGGGGGAACAAGCACGGTGTGCCCAATCACCCCTCTCCCCCGCCCTCTCCCACAAGGGGAGAGGGAGTAAAGCCGAGGCGGCGTGACTCGTGCAGAGGCTGATGTCAATTTTTAAGGGATGTAGAAAACAAATGATATTGGCCTCTGGCGCTTACTGTATGGGCGCTAGAAGCTATGTTAATAGGAGCATTCAAGGCCATGCAAGCGATGCAAGCAAACCCGGCGCCTAGCGCCGATGGCGTCTGGCAGGGCCTGCGCCTGGCCGACGGCCTGGCCGTGCCCGACGTGGCGCTGCCCGAAGGCGCGCTGGCGTCCGTGGTGGTGCAGCAGGGCCAGGTGCGCTGGGTGGGGCCTGATGCGGCCCTGCCCGCCGCGTTCGCCGCACTGCCGCGCTGGCAGGGCGGCGGTTTGCTGGCCACGCCGGGGCTGGTGGACTGTCATACGCACCTGGTCTATGGCGGCCAGCGCGCACACGAGTTCGCACTGCGCCTGGCAGGGGCCAGCTACGAGGAGGTGGCGCGCGCGGGCGGCGGCATCGTCTCTACGGTGCGCGCCACGCGCGCGGCCAGCGAGGACGAGCTTTTCGCCCTGGCCGTGCCGCGCCTGCAGGCCTTGCTCGACGAGGGCGTGTGCGCCATCGAGATCAAGTCCGGCTACGGCCTGCAGCTTGCGCACGAACGCAAGCAGCTGCGCGTGGCGCGGCGCCTGGGCGAGGCTTTGGGCGTGACGGTGCGCACCACCTTCCTGGGCGCGCACGCGCTGCCGCCCGAGTACGCCGGGCGCGGTCAGGACTACACAGACCTGGTCTGCAACGAGATGCTGCCCGCGCTCGCCGCCGAAGGGCTGGTGGATGCCGTGGACGTGTTCTGCGAGCGCATCGCCTTCACGCTGGCACAGACCGAGCAGGTGTTCCAGGCTGCGCGGCGGCTGGGCCTTCCGGTCAAGCTGCATGCCGAGCAGCTCTCCGACATGGGCGGCTCGCAACTCGCCGCGCGCTACGGCGCACTGTCGTGCGACCACATCGAGCACCTGTCACCGGAAGGCATTGACGCCATGCGGCAGGCGGGCACCGTGGCCGTGCTGCTGCCTGGCGCTTACTACACGCTGCGCGACACGCAGCTGCCGCCCATTCCAGGGCTGCGCGCCGCTGGCGTGCCCATGGCCGTCTCCACCGACCACAACCCCGGCACCTCGCCTGCGTTGAGCCTGCTGCTCATGGCCAACATGGCGTGCACGCTGTTCCGCCTCACCGTGCCCGAGGCGCTGGCCGGCATCACCACGCACGCCGCGCGCGCCCTGGGCCTGCAGGCCACGCACGGGCTGATCGGCGCCGGCCGACCCGCCAACCTGGTGCTCTGGCACGTGGCCGAGGCCGCCGAGCTGGCCTACTGGCTGGGGCAGAAACCCGCCTGCACCATCGTGCGCCAGGGGCGCGTGGTGCGCGATGCCCTGGGTGTGCACGGTTGACAGGTCCGGGCGGGCAGGGGAGCATCCACGGTTCCGGGTGGCGGTGTCCACATCGCCCCCGGCACGGAAGCCTTCACCATGACCGCCATCCCCCCGTTCACCTTCCACCAGGGCACGCAGCCGCTGCTGGTGTCCATTCCGCACGCCGGCACCCACGTGCCCCCAGCGCTCGCAGCGCGCCTGAGCGACGCGGCCCTGCAGGTGCCCGACACCGACTGGCACCTCGAACGCCTGTACGCCTTCGCGCGCGAGCTGGGCGCTTCCGTCCTCGTGGCCACGCACTCGCGCTACGTCATCGACCTGAACCGCCCGCCCGACGGCGCCAGCCTCTACCCCGGTCAGAACGTCACCGGCCTGTGCCCCGTGGACACCTTTGACGAAACCCCGCTCTACCCCCGGGGCGACGTGCCCGATGCAGCCGAAATTGCCGCACGCCGCGAAGCCATCTGGCAGCCCTACCATGCACAACTGCGCGCCGAGCTGGACCGCCTGCGCCAGCAACACGGCGTGGCCGTGTTGTGGGACGCGCATTCCATCCGCTCGGTGCTGCCGCGCTTCTTCGCGGGCCAGCTGCCCGACTTCAACCTCGGCACGGCCGATGGCGCGAGCTGCGCTCCCGCGCTGGCGCAGGCCCTGCTGCCCATCGCCGAGGCGGCGCCGGGCTATACCTCGGTGCTCAACGGCCGCTTCAAGGGCGGCCACATCACGCGCCACTACGGCGAACCTGCGCGCAACATCCACGCGGTGCAGCTTGAACTGACCTGGCGCTGCTACATGGACGAGGCGCCGCCCTACGCTTACCGGCCCGAACGCGCCGCGCAGGTGCAGTCGCATCTGCAGCGCATGCTGGAGGCGGCGCTGAGGTTTGCGCGGGGCGCGGCAGCGTCAGTCGGCAGGGGATGACCAGGGGTTGATCACCACCACGGGCGTGGCGCCGAAGTCGGCCACGTTGCGAGTGACCAGGGCAAGGCCGTGTTCTACCGCCGTGGCGGCGATGAGCGAGTCGAACGCGGCCATGGTTTGGCCCTTGGCCTGCGCCTGAGCGCACATCTGCGCCCAGTAACTGGCGGTGTCTGCCGTGAAGGCGAGCACGCGGTCGCCAAACTGCCGCTGGACGCTTGTCAGCCAGGCTTCGAGTTCAGCCTTGCGGCGCGAAGCGGCCAGCCGGGCCACGCCACGCTGCAGCTCGGCCAGCGTGATGGCTGCCATGAACAGGTGTGTTTCGTCCTGGGCCTGGAGCCAGCCGAGCACGGCGGGCGCGGGGGCAGGCTTGACCAGCTCGGACAGCAGGCAGGTGTCGAGCAGGTATTTCACAGCTCGACTGTGCGAATGGGGTCGGCCGGGCGTTCCACATCGAGCGGCTCGCCGCGCGGCGCGTGCAGCAGGGTGGAGAGCAACGAATCCTGGCCGGCGAGACGGCGGTAATCAGGCGCTGCCAGCACCACCACGGCATCGGCCCCGCGCCGGGTGACCAGTTGCGGCCCTTCGCACAGTACACGGTCGACCAGTTCGCTGAAGCGGCTTTTGGCGTCTTGCAGTGGCCATGTGTGCATGGGGATCTCCTGTAACTAGTCAGTCTGGTCAGATGAGTGTGCGCGGACATGTCTTCCTTGTCAAGGAAGGGGAATGAACCGCTTCCTCCACAAGTCCATGCCTGGCTTTCTACAATCACCCCATGCAAGCCCTCCACTACACCCGCGCCCAGCAGCTCCCCGCCATACTGGTCCAACGCATCGCCATCCTCGACGGCGCCATGGGCACCATGATCCAGCGCTTCAAGCTGGGCGAGGCGCAGTACCGGGGCGAGGGCTATAGCGGGCCGGGCAGCACAGGTGATCGCTTCACGGATTTTGCGCGCGACGTGAAGGGCAACAACGAGCTGCTCTCGCTCACCCGGCCCGACGTGATCCGCGACATCCACGAGCGGTATCTCGCCGCCGGCGCCGACCTGATCGAGACCAACACCTTCGGCGCGACCACCATCGCCCAGGAGGACTACGGCATGGCCGACCTGGCGCGCGAGATGAACCTGCGCTCGGCGCAGCTCGCGCGTGCCGCCTGCGACAAGTTCTCCACCCCGGACAAGCCGCGCTACGTGGCGGGCGCGCTCGGCCCCACGCCCAAGACGGCCAGCATCAGCCCCGACGTGAACGACCCCGGCGCGCGCAATGTCGATTTCGAGCAGCTGCGCGCCGCCTACTTCGAGCAGACCGAGGCGCTGATCGAGGGCGGGGCGGATGTGATCCTGGTCGAAACCATCTTCGACACGCTCAACGCCAAGGCGGCGTTGTTCGCCATCGAGGAAGCGTTCGACAAGACCGGCGAGCGCCTGCCCATCATCATCAGCGGCACCGTTACCGACGCCTCGGGCCGCATCCTCAGTGGCCAGACCGTCACCGCCTTCTGGCACAGCGTGCGCCACGCGCGCCCGCTGGCCGTGGGCCTGAACTGCGCTTTAGGCGCCGCGCTGATGCGCCCCTACATCCAGGAGCTGGCCAAGGCCGCGCCCGACACCTTTATCAGTTGCTACCCCAACGCTGGCCTGCCCAACCCGATGAGCGACACCGGCTTTGACGAGACGCCCGAGGTCACCAGCCGCCTGGTGCACGAGTTTGCCGCCGAGGGCCTGGTGAACATCGTCGGCGGCTGCTGCGGCACCACGCCCGAGCACATCGGTGCCATTGCCCAGGCCGTCGGGCCGGTCAAGACCCGGCCGCTGTTCTATCGCGAAGCCGCGTAAGACAGTACAACCCCCTGTGGCGCTGCGCGCCTTCCCCCTTCTCTCGCATTGCTGCGCAATCCGGGAAGGGGGACGCCACCAGCGCTGCGGGGCGGCCCTTGCGCGGTGGCTGCTGGCTGGGCTGCGCCACTTGCACAGGCTGCTGGACGTGTTGAAGCGAAAAATGCCTCTAGCGCTTGTCAGATAAGCGCCAAAAGCTATCAAATATATAGCAATCAGCGAATCCGGGGCGGCGCTTGCAACTGCTCCGGGGTGGTAAACCAGGCGCTGCCTTCGCCCATGCGCGTGCGCGCCTGGGCCAGCTCATGCCGCGCCACGCTGCGCAGGTGCACTTCGTCGGGGCCATCCATCAAGTGCAGGGCGCGGCCCCAAGACCAGAACTGGGCCAGCGGCGTGTCGGGCGACAGGCCCATGGCGCCGAACACCTGCATGGCGCGCTCGACCACGCGGGTTTGCAGCCGGGCGGCCACCACCTTGATGGCGGCGACCTGCGCGCGTGTCCGGCCCACATCGGCAGCGTCGCCCTGGTCGAGCAGCCAGGCCGTTTGCAGCACCAGCAGGCGGGCCTGGTCGATTTCGATGCGCGACTCGGCTATCCAGTCCTGCACGTTCGCATAGTCGGCAAGGTAGCGGCCGAAGGTCTGGCGCTCCAGCGCACGCTCGGTGGCCAGGGACAGCGCCAGCTCGCACTGGCCAATGGTGCGCATGCAGTGGTGCACGCGCCCCGGCCCCAGCCGGGCCTGCGCCATGGCAAAACCCTCGCCCCAGCCGCCCAGCAGGTGGCTCTCGGGGACGCGCACGCCTTGCAGCAGGATTTCGCAGTGCCCTTCGGGCGCGTGGTGGTGCAGCACGGCAATGTTGCGCAGCACCTGCACGCCGGGTGTGTCGAGCGGAACCAGCACCATGCTGTGCTGGTGGTGCCGGTCGTCCGACGCGCTACTGTCTGCCGCATCGGCGTTGCGGCACATCACGATCAGCAGGCGGCAATGCGGGTGGGCGGCGCCGGTGATGAACCACTTGCGGCCGTTGAGGACCAGCTGGTCGCCGTCGCGCCGCACGGTGGTCTGCAGGTTGGTCGGGTCGGACGAGGCCACGTCGGGCTCGGACATGGCAAAGGCCGAACGGATGCGGCCCTCGAGCAGCGGCTCCAGCCACTGGCTGCGCTGGGCGTCCGAGGCAAAGCGGTGCAGCAGTTCGATGTTGCCGGTGTCGGGCGCGCTGCAGTTGAACACCTCGGCTGCCCAGGGCAGGCGACCCATGGATTCGGCCAGCGGCGCGTAATCGAGGTTGCTCAGGCGGGTGCCGGGCTCGTCATCTTTCAGTCCTGGCAGGAAAAGGTTCCACAGCCCTTCGTCGCGCGCCAGGGCCTTGAGGTCATCGAGAAAGGGCGGGGGATACACGCCGTCGTGCACGCTGCGGTGCCAGGCCGGGTTGTGGGGCAGCAGGTAGCGCTGCATGAAAGCATCCAGGCGCTGGCGCAACGCTTGCGCCCGGGGGGTGTGGGCAAAGTCCATGCCGCATTGTGGAAGAGCGGCATGGGGCTTGTCACAACGCAGGTGACAGGGCTAGGTTGAACTGAGTCGCCCCGGCGCAGCCGTCAGGCCGAGCAGCACCGCCAGCATCAGGGCGGCCACCATGTTGTGTGCCAGGGCCATCGAAAGGGGCAGGCCGCCGGCCACCAGTGCGACGCCCAGGGCAGCCTGCACGCCCAGCAACGCCAGGATCAGGCCGGCCGAGGTGCGCCGCCCGCTGCGCCAGGCCACAAGGGCCAGGGGCAGCAGCACGGCCACGACCAGCAGGGCGCCTGCACGGTGCAGCACATGCACCAGGGCGCCCGCGGGGTGGTGGGGTTGCGCTGCGTCGGTCTGCGGCTCGACCCAGGGGTTGAGCGCCTGCCACGTCCCGGCGCTGATGTCGCAACTGCCGAGTTCCGGGCAGCTCAGGCCCGCCTGCCCGGCGCTGACCATTCCGCCCAGCGCCACCTGGGCCATGAGCACCGCGGCGCCCAGCCAGGCCCAAGGCGCCAGCCGATGGGGTGCGGAGCAGGTGTTGGCGGTGGTGGCAGAGGTGGTGAGGGCCAGGCGCACGCTGACCGCGAACATGGCAAACCCCCCCAGCAGATTGCCCAGCGTGACGGCGGGCAGACGCGCATCCGACGTCCAGCGCCCGAGCACGGCCAGAAACAGCGCCAGAAACAGCAGCCACAGCGTCATCCGGCCTTCGGGCCAGAGGGCAGGGCGCGACGCCAGGGCCGTCATCACCATCACCAGAATGAGCAGCAGCGCCGTCGAGGCAATCACCCGGTGTGCCAGGCGTGCAACGGCCGTGGCGGTATCGGCTTGGGCAGGCTCGGCGCCCTGCTGCTGGGCGCGCAACTCCTGCCCATAGCATTGTGGCCAGGGTTCACAGCCCAGCCCCGCCTTGGACAGACGAAGAAAGGCACTCAGGCTGGTAATAACCAGAACAAAGACCGCGCAAATCCAGGCCATGCGGTGCAAAAGAACCAGTCGTTTGCTTGCACCAGGGGCTGAATGGGGCGCAACAGGGGTATACATGCGGGAAGATCCCAAGAAAATCGTTGTTAAAAAAATACAGTGCCTGCATCTTTTCGCGACCCCGATAGACAAGCGGTCAAGACTGTCAAAAGATGCATTTTGCGTGCTGGAAAACACGATTTGCAACATGAATTTACGTCTTGTCTCTGGTGTTAACCGCTATGTGGGCACCATTAACTATTGATTCAAATCATGCTTCTGTCGTTGTTTAGGCTCAAGAATGTAAAGTACTTTCAGGTTTACCAAGGAGAAGACATGAACCACCATGACGACGAGAATGAAAAAGTTCCGCTCATGCAGCAGCTACTGGACAACCCGTTCCTGCTGCTGTTCCTGGGTGTGATGATCCCCATGATTGTGTACAACCTCTGGGGCGTCATCGACATCCTGACCATTCCATTGGCCAAGTAAAGGAGCCATCACATGAGCGCAATTCTTCCTCCCTCAGAGCGGCTGTGGTGGAAACACCCACTAGACCGTCTCGAAGCCCTCTGGATCGGCATCGCCTTCGTCTGGTGTATGGTCATGTTCTTCATGATGGTGGGCTGGCACATCTTCGGTAAGCAGAATCTGTCTACCGAAACCTACAAGACCACGCCGGAAAAGTTCACGGTGGCCACGCAGGCCATGGTGGACAAATACACGGTTCGCACCGAAACCGATGAGAAGATTCCCGTGGTGGCCCCGCCCGAGGGTTCCGATGTGTATCTGATCGCGCGCCTGTGGAACTTCTGGCCCATTCTTGAGCTGGAAAAGGGCAAGTCCTACAAGCTGCACCTGACCTCCATGGACTACAACCATGGACTGTCCATTCAACCGACCAACATCAACATCCAGGTGGTGCCGGGCTACGAACACGTGATCAAGATCACGCCGAACGAGTCGGGCACTTTCTCCCTCGTCTGCAACGAATACTGCGGTATCAACCACCACACGATGGTTGGCCGCATGTACGTCAAGTGATAAGGCAGAGGAACTGAAATGACAACTGCTACAACTTACCGCACCTGCCCGCGCTCGGGCCTGCAGTTCGAGGCCCAGGCCGAGAAACTGATGATTGCCAATGCCTTTGTCGCCGTCGTGGCGCTGCTCGTCGGTGGCCTGCTGGCCATCGGGGTGGTGCTGACACGCTGGCCCGCTGTGCACTGGCTTGCCGCCGACACCTTCTACATGGTGCTGACGGCCCACGGCATCGACATGCTGATCTTCTGGATCATCTTCTTTGAAATTGCCGTTCTGTATTTCGCCTCATCGACGCTCTTGCGATGCCGTATTGCCACACCCAAGATTGCCTGGGCAGCCTTCGCGCTGATGGTGATCGGTGCCGTGGTGAACAACGTCTCGGTGTTCCAGGGCGGCTCCAGCGTGATGATGACCTCGTATGTGCCCATGATGGCGCACTGGTCGTTCTACCTGGGTCTGATTCTGTTCGCCGTGGGGGCGCTGATCGCCTGCTTCGTGTTCTTCGGCACGCTCGTCGTGGCCAAGCGCGAAAAAACCTATGAGGGCTCGGTGCCCCTGGTGACTTTTGGTGCCATCACGGCCGCCATCATTGCCGTGTTCACCATCAGCTCCGGCGCCATCATCCTGATCCCGACCTTCCTGATGGCCATCGGCGTCATCAACGAAGTCGATCCGCTGATCTACCGCACCATCTGGTGGGCCTTCGGCCACTCGTCGCAGCAGATCAACGTCGCCGCGCACATCTCGATCTGGTACGCCGTGGCCGCCATTGCCTTTGGCGCCAAACCCATGTCCGAGCGCGTCAGCCGTGGCGCCTTCCTGCTGTACATCCTGTTCCTGCAACTCGCCAGCGCCCACCACCTGTTGGCCGACCCCGGCATCAGTACCGAGTGGAAAGTGGTGAACACCAGCTACTTCATGTACTTCGCCGTGCTGGCCTCGATGATCCACGCCCTGTCGATTCCGGGCGCCATGGAAGTGGCACAGCGTGCCAAGGGCTATAACAAGGGCCTGTTCGAGTGGCTGCGCAAGGCGCCATGGGGCAACCCCGTGTTCTCCGGCGTGTTCATCTCGCTGGTGGGCTTCGGCTTCCTGGGCGGCATCACTGGCGTGATGATGGGTACCGAACAGCTCAACCTGCTGATCCACAACACCATCTACGTTCCGGGTCACTTCCACGCTACCGTGGTGGTGGGTACAACGCTGACCTTCATGTCGCTGACGTACTTCCTGATCCCCGTGCTGTTCCGTCGCGAGATGATCAATCCGGGTCTGGCCCGAATCCAGCCGTACCTCTTCGGCTTCTCGATGTACTTCTTCTGCCTCGTGATGATGGGTGCCGGTACGCTGGGTGTTTCCCGTCGTCACTGGGACATGGCCTTCAGTGGCGCAGCTCTGGCCTACGAATGGCCCGGCGCTGCCTACCTGATGATGGGCCTGGTCGGCATCGGCGGCATGGTGGCCATCGTCGGTGGTGCGATCTATGTCTACATCACCGTCGGCTCGCTGCTGTGGGGCAAGAAGCTCGACTCCGGTGTCGTGAGCGCCAAGTTCACCCCGGTGATGCGCGCTGCCCCCACGGCGGCTGCACAGACCTACGGTTCCGCAGGGTTCGTGGCTCCAGGCACCTTCGTGCTGGCTGTGTTCTTCCTGGTGACCTTCGTGGTGTACTACTTCATCAACTGGAAGTACCTCGGTCAGCTCTGGGGCCTTAGCTAAGCGGGAACCTGCGCCATGCACACCACCACGCTCAAGCCCGCCGGGCGCAGCACAGCGCAGTTGACGCGTGACGTCATCTCGCTGTTCAAGCTGCGCATCGGTGTGCTGATCATGATTACCGCGCTCGTGGGCATGGCGGTCTCGCCAGGCCCGGCACCCAGCCTTGCGCAGGTGCTCGTGCTGGCGCTGTCGGTGCTCATCGCGTCGGCGAGCGCGGGTGCGTTCAACCAGTATGTCGAGCACGAGAGTGATCGCCTGATGGCGCGAACGCGCGGCCGCGCGTTCGCCACCGGTGCGCTGCCCCACCACCCCGCCTGGCTGGCCCTCATGGCCGTGCTGCTGACGGGTGCGGTGGCGTCAGCGTGGCTGGTGCTCAACGGGGCGGCGGCGATCTACGTCTTCCTCGGGGCTTTCTTCTACGGCGTGGTCTACACCCTCTGGCTCAAGCGGCGCACCTCCCTCAATATCGTCATCGGCGGTCTTGCGGGAAGCTTTGCCGTGCTGGCCGGTGCGGCAGCGGTGGATCCGAACCCCGGGCCCTTGCCCTGGCTGCTGGCACTGGTGCTGTTCCTGTGGACTCCGCCCCATTTCTGGAGCCTGGCCATCGCCAACCGTGCGGACTACGCCCAGGCGGGCGTTCCCATGCTGCCGGTCGTCGTGGGTCCGGAGCGTGCGGCGCGCATCGTTCTGGTCAGCACGGTGGCTTTGTTCGTGGCCTCGCTGTTGCCTCTGGGCTATGGCGCCGGTCCCGTCTATGCCGTTGGCGCACTCGCCGGCGGCCTGCATTTTGTTTACAAGTCATGGCTTCTGGCGCGCGATACCAACCGCGCCACGGCCATGGGGTCCTTCTTTGCGTCGCTGGTCCAGCTCAGTGTTTTGCTAGTGGCGGCGTGCATCGACGGATTCATGCGTTGAAACGCTCAGCGGCAAGCCAACCCATGCACTTGAACACAGCCAGTCTTTTGAAACGCCTCGCGGCGGGGCTGTGTGTCTCTGTGGGCCTGCTGCTGCCCGTTATCTCATTTGCGTCGTCGTCCAGCTCCGACATGGGGTTGGACCGCGATTTGGCCCTGCGCACCAGCCAGGCCGTCGTCGGTCAAAAAATTGGCGACCACACCCTGCTCGACCGTGAAGGCAAGCCCGTGCGGCTGTCGTCGTACCAGGGCAAGCCACTGCTGGTGAGCTTTATTTACACGGGTTGCTTCCAGGTGTGCCCCACCACCACGCGCTCGTTGCAGGAAACCGTCCAGGGTTTGCAAAAAACCTTTGGCGTCAACAAATTCAATGTGGTGAGCATCGGCTTCAACCAGCCCGATGATTCTCCGCTGGCACTCAAGACATTTGCTGCGCAGTATCAAATCAACCAGCCCAACTGGGAGTTTCTCAGCCCGTCGATGAGCAGCGTCGGAGCTTTGGCGCGTGATTTCGGTTTTGTCTATGCAGCCACCCCGGCGGGGTTTGACCATGTGCTGCAGGTCTCGCTGCTCGACGCCAATGGGCGCATCGTGCGCCAGGTCTACGGAGAGGGCATTCCCCCGGCCGAGCTGGGCGAGCCGCTCAAGATGCTGCTCAATGGCGAGCCGTTTGAGCCTGCCACCATGCTGGACGGCCTGATGGACCGCGTCCGCATCCTTTGCACGGTGTACGACCCCAAAACCGGCGACTACCGTGTGGACTACACCTTGCCGATCCAGATCGCTGGCGGCGTGACGTTTTTCATCCTCATGCTGATCTTCATGATCAACGAATGGCGCTCGAGCCGGGCCAGTGCGCGCAACAAGGAGGCGCGACGCGCCTGACGACGCCCGCCAGTTTTCATGCCTTTATCCGGTTCAGCCTTCGCCCGCGAAGTGCTTCCCGTCTCGCCACTTTCTCCTCCGGTCACACGCATTGCTGGCGCCTACCGGGCTGTAGAGCATGCATTCGATGTGCCGTTTGGCCCGGCGCTCAACCCGCTCAAGCACCTCGGAGCCATTGGGTTTCTGCTGTTCTGGTTGCTGGTGCTCAGTGGCGTGGTGCTTTATGTCCTGCTCGACACGTCGGCCGAGGGTGCCTATCGTTCCATCGATGAACTGGCACAGGTGCCGTGGATGCTGGGCACGGCCCTGCGCGGCCTGCACCGCTACGCAGCTGACGGTTTCGTGATCGTCATGCTGGCCCACCTGGCGCGTGAATGGCTGCTGGGCCGGTACAAAGGCTTTCGCCGTGTGCCCTGGCTGACAGGGGTGCCCCTGATTGCACTGGCCTTTGTTTGCGGCATTGGGGGCTTCTGGCTGAACTGGGACCGACTGGGCCAGTACTCCGCCATGGCCACAGCAGAATGGCTCGATACCCTGCCGCTGCTGGCGTCACCGCTGTCGCGCAATTTTCTCGGTGACGCGAACCTCAACCGCCTTTTCACGTTGTTCGTTTTCGTCCACGTAGGCATGCCGGTGCTCATGCTGTTCGGGCTGTGGTTTCACATCCAGCGCATCAGCCTGGCCAAGGTGTTTCCGCCCCGCGCCCTGGCCCTGGGCACCACGGCCACCTTGCTGCTGCTGGCACTCTTGCTGCCGGTGCGCAGTCAGGGCCCGGCTGATTTGACGACCGTGCCGGGCAATCTGCAGCTGGACTGGATTCTCCTGTTCATCCACCCGCTGACGGCTTCGACCTCGGAACTCGCCGCATGGGCGCTGCTCGTGGCCGTTTTTGCGGGTTTGGTGGCGCTGCCCTTGCTGCCTGCACGCAGACAGCCCGTGGCCGTGGTGGACCCCGATAACTGCAGTGGCTGCCGCCGCTGTTTTGACGACTGCCCGTACTCTGCCATCACCATGGTGCCGCACACCAACGGCCGCCGTGGGGTGCAACTGGCGGTGGTCGATGCCGACCTTTGCGCCAGTTGCGGCATCTGCGTGGGGTCCTGCCCGTCTTCCACGCCGTTTCGCCGGGCGGAAACCTTGCGCACTGGCATCGATATGCCGCAGTGGCCTATCAACGATCTGCGCGAACGCCTGCTGCAGGGCCTCGACGCCCTGCCGGGCCTGCGGCGTTATGTGGTTTTTGGCTGTGACCAGGGTGCGCAGGCCAGCGCCACGGCCGCGCCTGACGTGCTGCATTTCAGTCTGGTTTGTGCAGGTATGCTTGCGCCCTCTTTCATTGAATACGCGCTGCGCGGTGGCGCCGATGGCGTGCTGGTCAGCGGTTGCCGTGAAGGTGGGTGCGAATTCCGCCTGGGCCAGCGCTGGACGCAGGAGCGGCTGAGCGGCGGGCGCGAGCCCCATCTGCGCACCTCGGTGCCTGCCGACCGCTGGCATGTCGCCTGGGCCGACCGCGGCGACGAAGCCGCACTGGTCAGTGCGCTCAACCAATTGCGGGCCCGCACCGGCAACACCGAACCTTTTTTGCCTCTGGAGAAGTCCCCATGAACCGAGCCGTCAACTGGATAGGCCAAGCCCTTTTGTACAGCTTTTTTGCGCTGGCGATCGGCGTTTTTTCGCGCTGGCCGGTGTACCACCCGCTGCAACCCGACCATGCACTCATCAAGGTCAGCTTTGTCCACCACGGGGTGCGCGTGGCAGACTGCCGACCCTACACCAAGGAAGAACTGGCCAAGCTTGCGCCCAACATGCGTGCCCCCATGAAATGCGAGCGCGAGCGCTCCCCTGTGATGATCGAACTCGATATCGACGGCAAAACGGTGTACCAGAAAACGGCCTACCCTTCGGGTCTGTCGCGCGATGGCGCTTCGACGGTGTACCAGAGCTTTGACGTGCCCGCAGGTGCGCGCCGCATCACCGTGCGCATGAAGGACGACAAGACGGTCGATGGCTTCAACTACCAGCACGATTCCACCGTCACGCTCAAACCCGCCCAGGTGCTGGTGATCGACTTCAGTGCGGAGCGGGGGGGGATCATCCTGTCATGAGCGCATTACCTCCACCCTCCTTGGGCCGCGCGAGCAGCCCGCCGCGGCCGCCTGCAGCGCAGACCCAGGCTGAATACGATCTGGCGGTGCCGCAGGACGACCGCCGCGCGCTGGCACGAGGCTGGCTCTGGCTGGGCCTGCTCGCACTCATCGGCTCGGGGCTGTTTTCCATTTTGTTGGTGTTCTCGCGCACCCCGGGCATCAACCAGCTGCTGCCAGCGGCCAATTTTTTTCATATCTCGCTGGTGCTGCATGTGGACCTTTCGGTGCTCGTCTGGTTTGTCGCGCTCGGCGGTCTGCTGTGGAGCCTCAACGGCACGCAGCGCATGGCCGGATGGGGCTGGCTGGCCCTGTGGACCACGGTGGCAGGCACGGCGGCCATGTCGCTGGCGCCCTTCCTCGATCCGGGTGAGCCCATCATGGCCAACTACATCCCGGTACTCTCCTCGCGCCTGTTCCTGGGTGGGCTGGTGGTGTTTTCCGTGGGGGTGGGCATCCTGGTGCTGCGCAGCCTGCTGTCGGCGCCGCGCCTGGGCTTCGGGTTTGGCGGGCAGGGGGCGCTGCACTTTGGCCTCAATGCCGCCGCCGTGTCGATGGCTGTGGCCCTGCTGGCATTTGCCTGGTCGTATGCGGTGGTGCCCCAGTCGCTCGATGGCAAGGCGTACTACGAGATCCTGTTCTGGGGCGGCGGGCATGCGCTGCAGTTCACCTGGACGCTGCTGATGCTGGTGGGCTGGCTGTGGCTGGCCAACGCCTGTGGTGCGCGCGTTGCGCTTAGTCCGCGCGTCACGCTGATGTTGTTCGGACTGGCGCTGGTAGGGGTTTTTGTCACTCCCTACGCCTACCTGGCCTATGACGTGGCCTCGGTCGAGCACCGCAACCTGCTCACCTGGGCCATGCGCGTGGGCGGCGGTCCGGCCATCGTCCCCGTGGGCCTGGCCGTGGTCTTTGCCTTGTTCAACCACCGCCTGACCGATGAGACGATGCGTCCGCTGCGCGCCGCACTGCTGTCTTCGGTGCTGCTGTTTGCTGCGGGCGGCATCATCGGTGTCTTCATCAACGGCAGCAATGTGCGCATCCCCGCGCACTACCACGGCTGCATCGTGGGCGTGACCCTGGCCCTCATGGGCGTGGTCTACAAGGTGCTTCCGGCCCTTGGCTACAGCGCGCCGCAGGGGCGCCTGGCCACCTGGCAGCCCTGGCTCTATGGCGCGGGCCAGCTGATGCACATCATCGGCCTGGTCTGGTCGGGTGGCTATGGCGTGCAACGCAAGGTGGCGGGCGCCGAGCAGGTGCTGCGCAGCACCGCCGAAGTGGCCGGCATGGGCCTCATGGGCCTGGGAGGCCTGATTGCCATCATCGGCGGACTGTTGTTCGTCGTCGTGGTGATCCAGGCCATTCGCAATACGCCTGCATCCGCAGGTCAATCACAGACGACACAACGATGAAACAACTCCAGGCATTGCTGCAGTGGCTTTTCCTGCGCGCCGAGGGACTGTTCAACTCGGCGTTCGGCGACCGCATCAACCCCTTCTACCACCTGGGCGCCATCACCTTCTTCCTGTTCTGGGTGGTGGGCGGGACTGGGCTGTACGTCTACATCTTCTTTGAAACCGGCCTGAGAGAGGCGTATTCGTCGGTGGTCTCGCTGTCGCAGGACCAATGGTACGCGGGCGGCATCATGCGCAGCATCCACCGCTACGCATCCGATGCCATGGTGCTCACCATGATGCTGCACATGCTGCGCTACTTCGCCTTCAACCTGTACCACGGCTTCCGCTGGTTCTCGTGGGTGACCGGCGTGATGCTGATCTGGATGGTCTATGCCTCGGGCATCAACGGCTACATGCTGCCCTGGGACCAGCTGGCGCAGTACGTTACCTTGGCCACTTTCGAGTGGCTCGACTGGCTGCCTACCTTTGGTGGCACGCTGATGCGCAATTTTGTGTACTCGGCCCATGTGGGCGACCGATTCTTCACGCTGCTGTCGTTCATGCACCTGGGCATTCCGCTTGTGCTGCTGATGGTGATGTGGATCCACGTGCAGCGCGTTCCCAAGGCCCGCACCACGCCGCCGCGCCCCATCGTGATCGGCATTCTGCTGTCCATGCTCGTGCTGTCGCTGGTGGCGCCTGTGCAGAGCCAGGGCGGGGCGTCCGATCTGAGCACGGCAGTGACCAGCGTGGAACTGGACTGGTTCTACCTGGCCCTTTTCCCGCTGCTGACCGAATGGCCGCTGGGCCGCGTCTGGGCGCTGGTGGTGGGCGGCTCCGTGCTGCTGTGCCTGCTGCCCTGGTGGCCGCCGAAGTTCCGCCGAGGCGACAAGCAAAAGCACCTCTTGGTGGTGCATGGCGAAGCCGGTACCAGCACCGAGTTCAGTGTGCGCGAGGGCGAGACCATCCTCGACGCCGGCCTGCGCGAAGGCCTGGCCCTGCCCTACGAGTGCCGCAACGGCGGCTGCGGGCTGTGCCTTTGCAGCGTGGAACATGGCAGCGTCGAGCACCGCCCCTACCAGCGCAGCGCGCTGCCCGATGCCCTCAAGGCCCAGGGCAAGGCGCTGATGTGCTGTGCGGTGCCGAAAGGCGATGTGGTCATCGAGGTGGA
>DMZZ01000083.1:0-2621 GCA_003484805.1 Comamonadaceae bacterium
AACCGGGGGCCGAGTGTCTGGTGGGCGACGGGCTGGTCCCCTTGCACAGTGCCCTGGGGGTGCATGAGGACCCGGCGCGTTGCCTCGACTTTCCCCGCGCCCACCGCCATGTGGTTTACCGCCTGGGGCACCTGGCCCTGCTCAGCGATGCCGGTGTGGCACGCCAGCTCGTGAAATGGCTGGGGCAGCCGTTGGCCGACCGCGCCGCCTAAGCCGACCGCGCCGATGGGAATGCCGTCCGTCCCTTTTTTTGGGGCGGACGTGCCTTGGCGAGGCATGATGTTGCTACCATCCCAGCCTGAAACGACCTGTAACAAGGAGGGGCCCGTGAGCGACAGCAAGTACCGTCTGGTAACCCGCAGTGATTTTGATGGCCTGGTGTGCGCCGTGCTTCTCAACGAGCTTGAGTTGATCGACGACATCCTGTTCGTCCACCCCAAAGACATGCAGGACGGCAAGATCCAAATCACCGAGCGCGACATCACCACCAACCTGCCCTATGTGCCTGGCGCCCACCTGGTGTTCGACCACCACGAGTCTGAAACGGTGCGCAATTCGGGTCGGCGCGATGTGAACCACATCATCGAGGCGCATGCCCCCTCGGCGGCGCGCGTGGTCTACAACCACTATGGCGGCAAAGCCACCTTCCCGCGCGTCACCGACGAGATGATGGCGGCCGTGGACCAGGCCGACTCGGCCCAGTATTCGCGCGAGGACATTCTCAACCCCCAGGGTTGGGTGCTGCTCAATTACCTGATGGATTCGCGCACCGGCCTGGGCCGGTTCAAGGAGTTCCGCATCAGCAACTACGCGCTGATGATGGACCTCATCAAATATTGCCGCGACCACACCATCGAGCACATCCTGGCTTTGCCCGATGTGCAGGAGCGCGTGGCGCTGTACCACGATCACGCGCCCAAGGCCAGGGACCAGATCCTGAACTGCGCCACCCAGATCGGCAACCTGGTGGTGCTGGACCTGCGGCCCGAGGAAACCATCTGGGCCACCAACCGCTTCATGATTTATGCGCTGTTTCCCACCGCCAACATCTCCATCCACGTGATGTGGGGGCTGCAGAAGCAGAACACGGTGCTGGCCACGGGCAAGTCCATCCTGGACCGCAGCAGCAAGACCCATGTGGGCAACCTGATGCTGGAGTACGGCGGCGGCGGCCACGCAGCCGCAGGCACTTGCCAGATCGCCAACGAAAAGGCCGATGCCATGCTGCAAATGCTGGTGCAGCGCATCACCGCAGACGGCTAGCAAGGTCATCCCACGCAAGCGACTGCGCCGCTTTAGTGGGATGCGCCGGGTGTCGGCGCAGTGCCTCACTGAATAAATATCAATAAAAATGGCTCTGACGCTTATGTGGTAAGCGCTTGCAGCTATGATTTTTGATTTATGGGCCGTGCAACCGCCGGGCGCGGTTCAGGGTTGAAACTCGCCCAATCGCCCTTAAATGCACGCCTGCGGGCGCGGCCGCCCCTGCCCCTGGGGGTAGCGGGCCACGCTTCAAAGCCATTTTTCTGCATCGAATGTGTCCCAAAGAACCCCTATGAGCAAACAAACTCTCTCCTTCCAGGCCGAAGTGGCCCAGTTGCTGCACCTGGTCACGCACTCGCTGTATTCCAACCAGGAAATCTTCCTGCGCGAGCTGATCTCCAACGCCTCGGATGCCTGCGACAAGCTGCGCTTCGAGGCACTGAATAACAACGCCCTGTACGAAGATGCGCCCAATCTTGAAGTGCGTGTGCGCTTCGACAAGGACGCCAAGACGCTGACCATCGAGGACAACGGCATCGGCATGAGCGCGCAGGAGGCCATCGACCACCTGGGTACCATCGCCAAGAGCGGCACCAAGGACTTCATGGGCAAGCTCACCGGCGACCAGAAGGCAGATGCCCAGCTCATCGGCCAGTTCGGTGTGGGCTTCTACTCGGGTTTTATCGTGGCCGACAAGATCACCGTCGAATCGCGCCGTGCGGGCCTCCAGGCCGAGGACGGCGTGCGCTGGGTCAGTGGCGGCGCCGGCGACTTCGAGGTGGAGAACATCACCCGCCCCGCGCGGGGCACCAGCGTGATCCTGCACCTGCGTGACGACGCTTCGGAATACCTCAACGCCTGGAAGCTCAAGCAGGTGATCGGCAAGTATTCCGACCACATCAGCCTGCCCATCCTCATGGAAAAAGAGGAGTGGAAAGACGGCGAGCTCATCAACCCCGGTGACGAAAACGGTGGCCGCCAGCCCGGCGGCATGGTCAAGACCGGCGAATGGGAAACCGTCAACAAGGCCAGCGCCCTGTGGACGCGCCCCAAGAAAGACATCACCGAAGAGCAGTACCAGGAGTTCTACAAGGCCATCAGCCACGACTACGAGAATCCGCTGACCTGGGCGCACAACCGCGTCGAGGGCAACACCGAATACACGCAACTGCTCTACATCCCCGCCAAGGCGCCGTTCGACCTGTGGAACCGCGACAAGAAGGCCGGCGTGAAGCTCTACGTCAAGCGCGTCTTCATCATGGACGACGCCGAGGCGCTGATGCCCGGCTACCTGCGCTTCGTCAGGGGTGTGATCGACTCCAGCGACCTGCCGCTCAACGTCAGCCGCGAGCTGCTGC
>DMZZ01000298.1:0-2679 GCA_003484805.1 Comamonadaceae bacterium
TCGGGCGGGCAGCAGCAGCGCGTGGCGATTGCGCGCGCGCTGGTCAACCAGCCGCAGCTCATCCTGGCCGACGAGCCCACGGGCGCGCTCGACTCGCACACCTCTGAAGACATCATGCGGCTGCTGGAGCAGCTCAATGCGCAGGGCATGACGGTGGTGCTGGTCACCCATGAAAACGAGGTGGCCGCCTGGGCACGGCGGCGTATCGTGTTCCGCGACGGGGCCATTCTGGAAGACGTGGCCCAGCCCGGCATTGCCGCGCCCGTGCAGGGGGAGGGCGCATGAACCTCGCCGCCGCGCTGCGTGCCGCCTTGCGCGCACTCACCACCCATCTCCTGCGCAGCCTGCTGACCATGCTGGGCATCATCATCGGCGTGGCCGCCGTCATCACCATGGTGGCCGTGGGCCGGGGTGCCACCGAGCGCGTGCAGGAGCAGATGAAGGGCCTGGGTTCGAACATCATGCTGGTGGTGCCCGGCAGCCTGAGCGCCGCCGGGGTGCGCTACGGCGCGCAGACGCGCTCGCGCTTCACCGAAGAAGACGCCGAGGCCATCGCCCGCGAGGTGCCCGAGGTGCAGGTGGCCGCGCCCTCGTCGCGCACCACCGCGCAGGCCGTTGCGCAAAACGCCAACTGGAACACCACCATTTTTGGCACCACCAACGACTACCTGGAGGCGCGCGAATGGCCGCTGGCCGCAGGCCGCCTGTTCGAGGCGGCCGAGCAGCAGGGTTCGGCCAAGGTGGCCTGGCTGGGCCAGACGGTGGCGCGCGAGCTGTTTGCCGACGACGACCCGCTGGGCCAGATGGTGCGTGTGCGCGGCGTGCCCTTCATGGTGGTGGGCGTGCTGGCCGCCAAGGGGCAGAACGCCTTGGGGCAGGACCAGGACGACATCGTCATCGTGCCCATGTCCACCTTCCGCAACCGCATCTGGAACGCCGGGGGCAACGTGCGGCGCATCTGGTCCATCCATGTGAAGGTGCGCCAGGGCGCCGACATGGCGCGGGCCGAAGAGGCCATGCGCACCCTGCTGCGCCAGCGCCTGAAGGTGCCCGAGGGCGGAGACGACACCTTCAGCGTCCGCAACCTGTCCGAGGTGCTGCAGGCACAGGAGGAGTCGAGCCGCGTGATGACCGGCCTGCTGGCCGCTGTGGCGGGCGTGAGCCTGCTGGTGGGCGGCATCGGCATCATGAACATCATGCTGGTGAGCGTGACCGAGCGCACGCGCGAGATCGGCCTGCGCATGGCCGTGGGCGCGCGCGGGCGCGACATCCTGGCGCAGTTCCTGATCGAGGCCGTCATGCTCAGCCTGGCGGGCGGCGCCATGGGCATTGCACTGGGGGCGCTGGCCACTTGGGCCGTGGGGCAGTTTGCGGGCTGGAGCGTGGCCATGGACCTGCCCGCCGTGCTGCTGGCCGTGGGGTTCTCGGGCTTGGTGGGCGTGTTCTTCGGCTACTACCCGGCCCGCCGGGCTGCGCGCTTGCTGCCCATCGAGGCCTTGCGGCACGAGTGACGCGCTGAAAATCCAAAATCAGCCGCGTCCACCCGGCTGGTTACTGCTTCATGATCCACTTGTAGATCTTTTTGGCCTCGGCATCGCTGATCGCGGGCCGCTCCGAGCCGTCGGGCATCTTGGCCTTCATTTCCCAGTGCGGTCCGCCACCGCCCGCCGTGCCTTTCTGGATGGTCGCGATCAGTGATCTTTCCGCGTCTTTGTTGCCCTTCCAGAGTTTGGCGATGTGCTGGAACGACGGGCCGATCTCATCCTTGCTGACGGCATGGCATTGCAGACACTGTTTTTCTTTGACGAGCTTGGAAGTGGCGAAGGCCGGTGCGCTCAGCACCAGCGCGCCGATCAGAATGGAGCCTGAAATTTTGTTCACGTTGATCTCCTCGGTGGCGAAATGCCAATATCACGCTACTGCCAACGCATTGCAGTGTCAATCGTGCGGGACTCAAAGCAACACAAACGCCGTCACACCGGCAGCGGCAGTCCGTTGATTCCCAGGGTCTCGTGCGTAACGCTGGATCGGCTTGCCTCTGCCGGGCCGGGGATAATTGCCGCTTTCATTTGCCATAGAGGCCGAGAAGGGCGCACGCGTGGACATTGTTTTGCTGGTCAAGGCCGCCATCATGGGCGTGGTCGAGGGCTTGACCGAATTTCTCCCCATCTCCTCCACCGGCCACCTGATTCTGGCCGGGGCCTTGCTGGGTTTTGACGATGCCAAGGCCAAGGTGTTCGACATCGCCATCCAGACCGGCGCCATCTTTGCCGTCATCCTGGTGTATTGGCAGAAAATCCACGCCACGCTGATTGCCTTGCCCAGCCAGCAACAGGCGCGGCGCTTTGCACTCAACGTGCTCATCGGCTTCTTTCCGGCGGTGCTGCTCGGGCTGTTGCTGGGCAAGGCCATCAAGGCGCACCTGTTCACGCCGGTGGTGGTGGCCAGCACCTTCATCATTGGCGGCTTCATCATTCTGTGGGCCGAGCGGCGCCCGCAGTCGGCCACCCGCATCCATTCGGTGGACGACATGACCCCGCTCGACGCGCTCAAGGTCGGCCTCGTGCAATGTCTTGCCATGGTTCCGGGCACCAGCCGCAGCGGCGCCACCATCATCGGCGGCATGCTGCTGGGCCTGTCGCGCAAGGCGGCCACCGACTATTCGTTCTTCCTGGCCAT
>DMZZ01000234.1:0-6173 GCA_003484805.1 Comamonadaceae bacterium
GCCAGGGCGGCCGGAACGAAGGGGCGAATACAGGTTTTCATGCGTTTGTCTCCAGTGCGGTGGGTTGTTGTTGCACGACTGTCAGAAATCCATCAGGCGGGCCGGTGCGCGGCGGCCGCGCGCAGGCGCCCCACTACGCCGGTGGGGAAGTAATAGACCGAGAGCACGAACAGCACGCCCAGCCACAACAGCCAGCGGTCGGGCGAGAGCAGCGCCGACACCCAGGGCAGGCCGGCGGTGGCCTCATGTCCCAGGCGCAGCAAATCCTGCAGGTAGCTTTGCGCCACCACGAACAGCACGGCGCCGATGGCCGAGCCGTAGATCGTGCCCATGCCGCCGATGACCACGATGAGCAGGCAGTCCATCATGATTTCGAACGAGAGCGACGTATCCGGCCCGTTGTAGCGCAGCCAGAGCGCCAGCATGGCGCCAGCCAGCGTGGCAAACAGCGCCGACAAAACGCTGGACGTGGTGCGGTAGACCACCACGCGATAGCCGATGGCCTCGGCGCGGAACTCGTTCTCGCGGATGGCCTGCAGCACCCGGCCGAAGGGCGAGTTGACGATGCGCAGCAGCGCCAGCACCAGCACCACCGCAGTGACAAACAGCAGGTAGTAGCAGAGCAGGCGCCCATCAAGCGAGACCCCCAGGAAGGGTTCCTCGAAGGGCTCGAAACTCGGCGAGAGGATTTCGGGCACCTTGAACGACAGGCCGTCCTCGCCCCCCGTGATGTCGGACAGTTGCGAGGCCAGCGTCTGGAACGCGGCCGCCACGGCCAGCGTGATCATGGCAAAGAAGATGGCGCGCACGCGCAGCGAGAACAGGCCCACGGCCAGCGACAGCAGCAGCGAGAGCAGCAGCGCACCGCCCACACCGACGGCCAGCGCGCTCCAGGTCGGCCCCATGCGCGTGGTGGCCACGGCAATGCCGTAGGCACCGATGCCGAAAAACATGGTGTGCGCGAAGCTCACGATGCCGGTGTAGCCCAACAGCAGGTCGAAGCTGGCCACCAGCACCACGAATATCAGTACCTTGGCAGCCACTGACAGCGCCTTGACGCCGGGGAACAGGAAAGGCGCGAACGCCAGGCCCAGAAAAACGGCCACGAGGATGACTGCCAGCACCTTGCTGCGCGGATAGTCGCCAGAGAGAAGTCGGTTCAACATAGCGGGCTCCTCTTCAACGGTTCGTTACGGGGTAGACACCCTGCGGGCGCCACAGCAGGATGGCGACCATGAGCGCAATGTTCGAGAACAACGCCACCTTGGGCGCCAGGAAGCCGGTGTAGTTGGCCATCAGGCCCACCAGCAGCGCACCGATCAGGGCCCCGCCCGTACTGCCCAGGCCGCCGATGATGATCACGATGAAGATCAGCACATTCACCTGTGCGCCCATCTGCGGAATGACCGACTGCTGGTACAGCCCCCACATCACGCCGCCCAGGCCGGCCAGCGCCGAGCCCACCACGAACACGCCGACGAACAGGCGCCGGATGCGGTAGCCGAGCGATTCGACCATCTCGCGGTCCTGCACGCCAGCGCGGATCAGGAGGCCCACCTTGGTGCGCGAGAGCGTCCAGGCCAATACGCCGAACACCAGCAGGCCCACGGCCACAGCCAGCAGGCGGTATTTCTCGATGGCCGCATCGCCCACCAGAAAGGAGCCCCGCATGCCCTCGGGCAGCGGCAGCGGAATCTGCGCGGGGCCCCAGATGACCTTGATCAGTTCCTCGCCAATGATCATCCCGCCCATGGTGATGAGGATCTGCTTCAAGTGCTGGCCGTATACGGGCCGCACGATGAAGCGCTCGAAGGCCAGGCCCACGGCACCCGCCACCGCCATGGCCACCAGCATGGCGGGCAGCACCGCCACCAGGTTGCGCCAGAGTTCCTGGGAACCCGTCCAGTCGCCCATGGCGCCAAACACGCTGGTGGCCACAAAGGCCCCCAGCGCAATGAACACGCCATGGCCGAAGTTGAGCACGTCCATCAGGCCGAAGACCAGCGTCAGGCCCGAGGCGATGATGAAGATGATCATGCCCATGGCCAGCCCTGCCACCGTGAGCGTGAGCCAGGTGGAGGGCGAGCCGATGAAGGGCAGCACGATGAGCGAGAGCAGCGGCACCAGCGCCAGCGGCTTCCAGTCGAAGTCACGGGGGTTCATGGCGTGGCCTTTCGGGGAATGGTGATTGCTACATTTTTCATAGCTATTAGCGCTTTACAGATAAGCGTTACGGCCGNNTTTTTTCATATATTTCACAGTGCCAGCCCCAGCAGGGATTGCTGCAGCGCCTCGTCGGCGGCAAGCTGGGCCATGCTGCCGGCGTGCACCACACGGCCGTTGTCCATCACGGCCACGGAGTCGCCCAGGCGCTTGGCAAAGTTGATGTTCTGCTCGACCAGCAGGATGGTCACGCCGCTCTTCTTGAGCTGGTCGAAGGCGTCGATCATGTTGTTGATGATGGCCGGCGCCAGGCCCTTGCTGGGCTCGTCCACGATGAGCAGCTCGCGCGGCTCGACGATGGCGCGGCTCACGGCCAGCATCTGCTTCTGCCCGCCGCTGAGCTTGCCTGCGGGGTGGTTCCAGAACTTCTCCACGGCCGGAAACAGCTTGAAAATCCACTCCAGCCGGGCCTGATCCATCTGCGCGGCATGGCGGGCCTGGCGTGCGGCCAGCAGCATGTTTTCTTTCACCGTGAGGTCGGCGAAGATGCCCATGTTCTCGGGAACGTAGGCGATGTTCATGCCGGCAATCTGCGGCGTGTGCATCGCCGTGATGTCCTTGCCNNCGGCAAAAGTGATCTGGCCTCTGGATGCGTTCCACAGGCCCATGATGGTGCGCAGCGTGGTGGTCTTGCCGGCGCCATTGCGCCCCAGCAGCATGGTGAGCTGGCCCCGGGGTACGGCCAGATCGACACCGTGCAGGATGTGGTACGCCCCGATGTGGGTGTGCACACCCTGGAGTTCGAGCAGGTTCTCTTGGCTCATGCGGCCTCCTTGTCTGCATCCTTGCTGATGCCCAGGTAGGCCTCTTGCACCACGGGCGATGCAATCACCTCGGCGGGCAGCCCGTCGGCCACGAGCTGGCCGTTGGTCAGCACGATGATGCGGTCGGCCAGCTCGCGCACCACGTCCATCTTGTGTTCGACCAGCAGGATGATCTTGGTCTTGTCTTTCTTGAGCTCGCGGATCAGGTTCAGGATCACGGGCGCCTCGTCGTGGCTCATGCCGGCGGTGGGCTCGTCGAACATGTAGACCTGCGGCTCCAGCGCCATCAGCAGCGCCACTTCGAGCTTGCGCTGGTCGCCATGCGGCAGGCTGGCCACCGGGGTGTCGCGCCGCTCATGCATGGCGACCGAGCGCAGAATGTCCTCGGCCCGCGCCGTCAGCTGGCGGTGGTCGCTCCAGATGCTCCACAGGTTCAACCCACGGCGGTGCTTGCCCTCCTGCGTGGCCTGTACGGCCAGGCGCACGTTCTCCAGCACCGTGAGATTGGGAAACAGGTTGGTGAGCTGGAAGGCCCGGCCCAGGCCCGCGTGCGTGCGCTGCGAGACGGACTGGCCCGTCAGGTCGCGCCCGCCCAGCGATACGCTGCCACTGCTGGCCTTGAGCTGGCCCGAGATCAGGTTGAAGTAGGTGGTCTTGCCCGCGCCGTTGGGGCCGACGATGGCGGTCAGCGTGCCCGGCTCGAAGGAGCAGGTCACGGCGTTGACCGCTACGTGGCCGCCAAAGCGGATGGTCAAGTCCCGGGTGGCCAGGGTACTCATGGGTTCTTGCTCGCTTTCACAGTCTTCTTCCTTGCAGTGACTGCCACCCGCGTGCAGCGCGGGGGCAGCGTTTCAGGGGCAGGTTCCGATCACGTAGTAATTGGAGCCGGTCTTCTTCAGTGTTTTGGTGGTGTAGATGTTCCACAGCCCCATGCTCTGGCCCGAGCCGTTGGCATAGGTCATGCCGTAGAGCGCATAGGCGCGGCCCGCGACGGTGTGCGCATAGTTGCTGGCCGTGGTGCAGGTGGGCGCCTCGCCCCCCGAAGCCGCCAGCGTGGTGGCCGACACCGGCGCAGATGCGGCCCCTTCGACCCCCTGGGCATCGGCGGCACGCACCGTCCAGGCATAAGTGGTGGACGCGGCCAGGCCGCTATCGTTGTAACTGGTGCCGTACACCGTCAAGGCGTTGGCCTTGTTGCCGTTGCGGTACACGTGGTAGCCATCCGCGCCCGCCACGCTGTTCCAGCCAATGGCCATGCTGCTGGCGGTCGCGCCCGAAGCGCTCACGCCTGTCGGGGCCGGCAGGGCCACCGGGTCGGGCGGGGTGGTGCCACCGCCGGTGGAGCCGCTGGAAACGCGGTCCACCATGGCCTTGATGGCAGCCATCTGCGGGCCGGATTTTTTGGCGTAGTTGGCGCTGTCATAACCCCACCAGTCAAAGCAGCTGTTGGTGGAGCCCGCGCCGGTCTGGGGGTAGAGCATCACGATGGCGTTGCTGTCAGCCCAGCGGTTGTAGCCCGTGTTGCGCACATACTGCTGCTGCACATCGGCCAGGTTCTGCTTGCAACCATGCAGCACCACATGCAGGCGGCAGGCAGTGCTGCTGCCGGCCTGGCAGGCCTGGGGCACATAGGCCCATCCCGTAGTGCCCATGCCATGGTTGGAGATGAACTCCGTCTGGTTGAATTCGATGAAATTGCCCGCCGGCAGCGTACCGCCATTGCGAGGATTCAGCGGGCCATAGAGATGCTGCAGCATGGTGCCTGCAAGGTCGAAATTACAGTCGTTGATGAAGGGTGCACCCTTGACCGAGCAGCCGCTGCCATAGTCGTCCGTGACCAGCGCATGTTCGGCTGCCAGGTCCTTCTTGTGGACGATGTTGGCGGCCGGAACAAAGTTGCCGTAGTAGGTGCGCAGCGCATCCACCACGCCAGGCTTGACCACCGAGTCGAGCGTGCCGGAAAACAGATAGACCTTCGAATTCTGCAGATGGGCCACGGGGTCGATCAGCCCCTGGCTGGCCCAGGTTTTGGTGGTGTTGACCAGCGTGCTGATCGGAATGCCCGAAGGGCTGGCCATGCAGCGCCCGGTGGCGTTGACGATGGAGCCCTCGGCGCAGTAGTAGGGCCCAGCGGCAAAAATGCCTGCCCCCTTGGCAAACGTGGCCGAATACGCCACATGCATCTGCACGGCCATGAAGCCCCCGGCGGACAGGCCCGAGACGGTGGTCTGCGTCTGGTCGATGTTGAGCGCGGGTAGGTTGACGGCGGCCGCCGCGGACCCCAGTGTCACCAACGTCAGGGCGGCGCTGGCGGTGGCGGCACGAATGAAGGCAATAGTCATGTGGTCTGTCTCCAGATATTTTTAGGCAAAGTCTGACCTTGCCCCCGTGTAACCCGGGGGTTCATGCATTCAACGCACTGGAAAAAGAGGGGCGGCCGCCCCCGCGGGATGAACCCCGGTGCCCGCAGGCACCAGGCCTCGCAAACGCTGCTTACCGCTTGTTGGTGATGGGGATATCCATTTCCTCGGGCTTGATCTCGCGAACCAGCTCGGGAACGCCCCAGGCAAACGCCGGGTCACTCTTGATGCGGAAGTGGTACATGCTCTGCATGGCCTGGTGGTCTTCCTTGCGGAAGGTCATCTTGCCCTTGGGCGTGTCAAAGCTCATGCCTTCCATGGTGGCAATCAGCTTGTTGGTGTTGGTGTCGCCAGCGGTCTTGTTGAGCGCCGTCACGATCGCCATTGCGGCCGAGAAGCCACCCGCGGTGAAGAAGTCTGGCGGCGTCTTGAACTCCCTGTAGTGCTGGGCCACCAGGGCGTCGTTCACCGGGTTCTTGGGGATGCCAAAGTAGTAGTACAGCGCGCCTTCCATGCCGGGGAAGCTCTTGTAGGCCACCATGGCCGGCAAGATGTTGCCGCCCGTGGCAAGCTTGATGCCGTAGCGCTTTTCAAGCTCCAGGTCGGCAATTTTGGCAAACGGTGCAGGCGCACCCGACCAGGCCACCGACAGGTACTTGTTGCCCGGCTGGTCCTTGAGCTTGTCGATGATGCGCTGCAGGCCCGCCGTGAAATCGGTGGTGCCCACCGGCAGGTACTCCTCGTGCACGATCTTGGCCTTTTTGGTGAAGGCCTTGGCGGCTTTCACACCGTCCCGGCCAAAGGCGTTGTCATTGGCCAGCAGGGC
>DMZZ01000126.1:0-5881 GCA_003484805.1 Comamonadaceae bacterium
CTTACTCACTTGGTGGTACCCGCAGTCCCTCCTGGCTGCGGGTGCTTTCAGTTCGGGCCTGCGCCTGCCTTTATTCCTGATTCCCCGCCATGATCACCCCCACCCGTTCGCGTGCCCACACCGGCCGCCCGTTCTCCCCTGCCCTGCGCCCGCTGTGCGCCCTGCTGGCCGCCCTGCCCTTTGCCACATTCGCCCAGGACGCCTCGCTGCAGACCATCACCATCAAAGCCCCCAAGGTCGCTGTGGAACCCGTGGGCGCCAGCAGTGCGGATGCAGCCTCGCTCCAATCAGGCCGCACCGCCAGCAGCGACACCGCCAGCCTGCTGCGCAACCTGCCGGGCGTAAGCCTGTTTGGTGCTGGGGGCGTCTCCAGCCTGCCCAGCGTGCACGGCCTGGCCGATGACCGCCTGCGCATCCAGGTCGATGGCATGGACCTGATCTCTGCCTGCGGCAACCACATGAATCCGCCGCTGTCGTACATCGATCCCACGCGCGTGGGCAGCATCCGCATGTTTGCCGGTGTCACCCCGGTCAGCGTGGGCGGCGACAGCATTGGCGCCACCATCCAGGTGAATTCGCCCGCCCCCGAATTTGCAGAACCCGGCCAGACCAGGCTCCTCAAGGGCCAGGCCGGAACCTTTTACCGCAGCAATGGCAAAGGCGTGGGCGCCCATCTCTCGGCCACCTACGCCACCGAACAGACAAGCCTGCGCTACGACGGCTCTACCGCCCAGGCCGACGACTACCGTGCGGGGGCCGACTTCAAGCCCGCCGGTGCCGCCGCTGCCGACAAGCCCCTGCGCTGGCTGGCGGGCGACGTGGTGGGCTCGTCGAGTTACAAGACCCAGAACCACGCGCTGAGCTACGCGCTGCGCAACGAGAACCACCTGGTTGAAATGCGCCTGGGTCTGCAGGACATTCCTTACCAGAATTACCCCAACCAGCGCATGGACATGACCGGCAACGACAGCCACCAGTTCAACCTGCGCTTTCAGGGCAGCTACAACTGGGGTCAGTTGCAGGCCCGCGCATACCACGAGAAAACCCGCCACAGCATGAACTACGGCGAGGACAAGCAGTTCTGGTACGGCCCTGCCGCCAACGTGCCCGGCATGCCCATGGACACCGAGGGCAAAACGACCGGACTGCGTGTGCAGGCCGAACTGCCACTGTCGGCACGCGACACCCTGCGCGTGGGCAGCGAACTGCAAAACTACCGCCTGGACGACTGGTGGCTGCCCTCGGGTGGCGGCATGGCGCCCAACACCCTGTGGAACATCCAGGGCGGCCAGCGCGACCGCTTCGACGTGTACGGCGAATGGGAAGCGCGCTGGAACCCGCAATGGCTCTCGCAAGTGGGTCTGCGCAGCAGCCATCTGCGCAGCAACAGCGGCCCGGTGCAGGGATACAACAGCGGCTATGACATGGAGGCCAATGCCTTCAATGCGCGCGACCGCAAACGCAGCGACAACAACATCGACGTGACCGCCCTGGCACGCTACACACCAAGCGCCAACGCCACCTATGAGTTCGGCTTCGCGCACAAGACGCGCTCGCCCAACCTGTATGAGCGCTACACCTGGACCACTGGCGGCATGGCCATGCGCATGATCAACCTGGCGGGCGATGGCAACGGCTACGTGGGCAACATGGATCTCAAGCCTGAGACCGCCAACACCCTGAGCGCCACCGCCGATTGGCACGACGCCACGGGCGAGCAATGGGGCATGAAGTTCACCCCCTACGTCACGTATGTGAACAACTACATCGACGCACGGCGCTGTAGCGGCAGCGGGGCCATGACGGCATGCACTGCTGCCAACCAGACGTCCACTACGGGCTTTGCCTACCTGCAATTTGCCAACCAGGATGCACGCCTGCATGGTTTCGACCTCTCGGGCTTTACCGACCTGGGCAAGCATGGGCAGTGGGGGCAGTTCACCCTGAGTGGTGTGCTGAGCTACGTGAACGGCAAGAACCGCAGCACGGGCGACAACCTCTACAACATCATGCCGCTCAACGCACGCATGGCCCTCACCCAGCGCCTGGGCGCCTGGACGGCCTCGGCCGAAGTGCAGGTGGTGGACGGCAAGACCCGCGTGAGCGCCGTGCGCAACGAGATGACCACCGCAGGCTATGGCCTGGTCAATTTGCGCGCCAGCTACGAGTGGAAGCAGGTGCGGCTGGATCTGGGCATCGACAACCTGTTTGACCGCTTCTATAACCACCCGCAGGGCGGTGCCTACGTGGGCCAGGGCCGTACCATGGCCGCTACTGCCGTGCCGTGGGGCGTGCGCGTGCCTGGAACGGGCCGCTCGGTCAATGTAGGGGTGACCGTCAAGTTCTGACGACACCTCCAGGGCCAGGGCGGCGGGGCCCCACACAACCGCCGCCAAAGTTACTCCATACTTGATAGCCTCTAACGCCTCCAGCACAGGTGCCAGAGGCTTTTTTCATCGGCGCGCCCTCTCTGGGCCACGGAACACGCCACCGCACTGTGTCAGTGCTGCTGTTCCGCCAGCCGCCGCGCGACACTTTGATCCCGCCGCACCGGTTGCGTCTCCCTGGCCGCAGCGCGCAGCGATGCGAAGGCAGGGGAAAGGCCCGCAAGGCCTCTGGGGGGGTGTTTTTACTTCAGCCCTGGAAGACGCCCGTCTCGCCGGGCCGGCGCAACATCTTGTTGACTTCGTCCTGGTGCAGCTCTTCCGCGACGATCATTTCGCGCGCGTATTCCTCCAGCAGGATGGAGTCGCCCTCGACGATGCGCAGCAGGTCATAGTAGGCCGCCAATGCGGTTGTTTCGTGCGCCAGGCTCTCACGCAGAATGTCGCCGATGTCGTGCTGCTCGGTCTCCAGCAGCGGCCCGATCTTCAGCGACGGGTGACCGCCCAGCAGGGTGACCAGCTCGCCGGCCTTGTGGGCATGGGCCAGGCTTTCGTCGGAATTGCCCTTGAGCCAGGAGACGATGGGAATGCGGTTGTAGCCATACACCATCAGCGCATAGTGCGTGTACTTGACCACGCCCGCGAGTTCCAGCTCCATGATGCGGTTCAGGGCATCTATGGCGGTTTTTTTCTTTGCATCATCCATGGCAATCTCCTTGTCGAATAGGGAATCGTTGGCCTGTCACACCGAACGCGCACCATTTTCTGCCGGTTCGCGACTGGCGCCAGGATTCACCCAGCCCATTCCCTCCATGAGCGCGGGGTATTGGGCGATACGCCCCCATGCCCCCCTCCTGGTCAGCCTGCTCAGGTGTCTGAGGTGCTATTCTGGAGGCACCCCTTGCGGCTCCCTGCGCCCGCGCCGCGCCCAAAAACATGAACCCCATCATCAGGAGAAAAACATGACGCAAGCGTTGACCACCGCCCAGCGCGAGGAACTGCAGGCGCTGCTGGCAGCACGCCGGCGCGACCTGCAGGCACAGATGCAGCAGAACCGCGAAAACCTCGCCCCTCCCGCCGCCGACCAGGACGGCATCCATCAGGGCAACGTGGGCCGCGAAGTGGACCAGGCCCTCACCGACATCGATGCGGCCGACCTGGCTCGCATCGACCATGCGCTGGAAGCCCTGGAAGACGGCAGCTATGGCCAGTGCGGCGAATGCGGCTGCGACATTCCGTTCGAGCGCCTGAAGATCGAACCCCAGACGCAGCATTGCGTGGCCTGCAAGTCCCGCTGGGAACAGTCCACGGGCCACGCCAAATCCCACCACTGATTCACGCACGCTGGCCCTGCGGCCGCTTGCGGGTACGCCGGACGGCGCAGTGAAACGGCCGCCCCGCTCAGGCAAACGGGCCGCACCCGCCAGGGTTCAGGAATTCATTCCCACCCTTGCGGCACTCTGGCCCCCATGGGCGAGAATGCGGCATGCCTTTCCAACCCGAACCCGCCTACACCCATGGGCAAGCCCAGCGCACCGCCATCCTGCTGTGCAACCTGGGCACGCCCGACGCCGCCACCGCACCGGCGCTGCGCCGCTACCTGGGCCAGTTTCTGTCAGACCACCGCGTGGTGGAAATCCCGCGTCTGGTATGGCTGCCCATCCTGCACGGCGTCATCCTGCGCACCCGCCCGGCCAAGTCGGCCGCCAAGTACGCCAGCGTCTGGACGCCTGAGGGCTCGCCCCTGGCGGTGTGGACCGCAAAGCAGGCCACACTGTTGCGCGGCTGGCTGGGCGAGGCCGGCTGCAACGTGCTGGTTCGCCCGGCCATGCGCTATGGCAATCCCTCGATCGCCAGCCAGCTCGACGCCCTCAAGGCCGAAGGCGCCACACGCATCCTGATCCTGCCGCTGTACCCGCAGTACTCAGGCACCACCACGGCCAGCGTATTCGACGCCGTATATGCCTGGGCCGGGCGCCAGCGCCATGTGCCCGAGCTGCGCTTCGTCAACCGTTACCACGACGACCCCGGCTACATCGAGGCCCTGGCGCGCCGCATCGAAGCGCACTGGCGCACCCACGGCCTGCCCGACAAGCTGGTAATGAGCTTTCACGGCGTGCCCGAGCGCACGCTGCACCTGGGGGACCCCTACCACTGCGAGAGCCACAAGACGGCGCGCCTGCTGGCCGAGCGCCTGGGCCTGCGCAAGGACCGTTATCAGCTCACCTTCCAGTCGCGTTTTGGCAAGGCCAAGTGGCTGGAACCCTACACCGAGCCCACGCTCATCGCGCTGGCGCAAGGCGGCCTGGGGCGGGTGGACCTGGTCTGCCCGGGTTTCACCAGCGACTGCCTGGAAACGCTGGAAGAGATCAACCAGGAAGCGCGCGAAGCGTTCCTGCACGCGGGTGGCAAGGAGTTTCATTACATCCCCTGCCTGAACGACAGCCCGGAATGGATCAAGGCGCTGAGCCACATCGCCCAGCAGCATCTGGCCGGATGGCCGGTGCAGCCCGAGAGCGCCAGCATGCTGGCCGATGCCCGGGCCCATGCACTGGCCGGCGGTGCGCCGAACTGATCCGGACAAACGCTACGTTTTTCATAGCTTTTAGCGCTTATCTACATTGCGTTATAGGCTAAAAACATCTCTATTTCACTGCCCCGTCAATCCCACCGATGTCCGCCACCGCACTTGCCCCCTCCCAGTTGCGCCTGACCATTGACCCTGCAGGCCTGGGCTTTGCCAGCACCGCCGAGTTGCAGGACCTGCCCCTGCCCTGGATCGGGCAGGAGCGCGCCGAGGCCGCCGCGCGCTTTGGCCTGGCGATGGAGCAGCCCGACTACAACCTGTTCGTGCTGGGCGAAGTGGGCAGCGGGCGCGCCTCGCTCCTGCACCAGGCCATGCAGCAGGCCGCCGCGCTGCGCCCGGTGCCCCCCGACCTGTGCTACCTGCACGACTTCGACACGCCCGAGCGCCCGCGCGCGCTGCGCCTTCCAGCAGGCCAGGGGCGCGTGCTGCGCCAGGGCATGGAACAGCTCACACGCACGCTGCAATCGGACGTTCCCAAGCGGCTCGATGGCGCCGATTTCCGCGCTGAAAGCGAGCGCATCGAGAAGACCTACCAGGCCCAGGAATCGCAGGCCTTCGCCACGCTCGACGCACTGGCCGAAACGCTGCACTTTCGCCTCTCGCGTGACGGCGGGCACATGGTGTTCACGCTCATTGGTCCCAAGGGCCACCCGCTGACCGAGGCCGATGCCCACGCCCTCACGCGCGAGCGGCGCGCCGAGATCGACACCGCCGAGCAGAAGCTGCGCGCCGAGATTGCCCGCTTTCTCGATGCCATGCGCCCGCTGGAGCGCCAGCGCGACGAAGCACTGGAGCAGTTGCGCCGCCAGGTGGTCAAGCCCCTGCTCGACCACGCCCTGCAAGACGTGCGCAACAGCCTGCGCAAGCAGATCAAGGACACGGTGAAACTCGGCCAGTGGCTGGAGCAGGT
>DMZZ01000126.1:5897-10366 GCA_003484805.1 Comamonadaceae bacterium
GCCCAGTGCCATGTGAACCTGGCCGTGGACAACGCGGGGCTGACCAGCGCACCGGTGATCATCGAGGACAACCCGCAGTTCCGCAGCCTGTTTGGCAGCATCGAATACCAGGCCGACGCCGACATGGTGCTGGCGGATTTTTCGAGCATTCACGCCGGCAGCCTGCTCAAGGCACATGGGGGCTTTCTCATGCTGCATCTGCGCGATCTGCTGGGCAACGAGGGCCTGTGGGAGCGCCTGCGCCGCTTTCTGCGCAGCAGCCGCCTGCAGATCGAGGAGGGAGGCAGCGCGCATGGCACCCTGGCTGCCGTGGCGTTGCAGCCCGAGGCGGTGGACGTGCAGGTCAAACTGGTGCTGATCGGCTCGGTGGAGGAGTACTACGCGCTGCAGGAAGGCGACCCCGAAGTGGCGCGGCGCTTCCGCGTGAAGGTGGACTTTGTCGAAGCCTTCAGCGCCACGCCGCAAACCCGCCAGACCACGGCGGTGTTCGTCGCGCACACCGGCAAGAAGCGCGGCCTGCCCCACTTCTCGGCCGCCGCCGTGGCGCGCATGCTGGAGCAGACGCACCGCGAAGCCGACGACCAGGCGCGCCAGAGCGCGCTGTTCGCGCACACCGAGGCCCTGGCCATTGAAAGTGCCGCACTGTGCCGCGCACGTGCCGGAGACTGGGTGGAGGCGGCCGACATCGATGCGGCCCTGCAGGCCCGCACCCTGCGCCACAACTACCCCGAACAGCGCCTGCACGAAACCATCACCGACGGCGAACGCCTGCTGGCGCTGCGCGGCTGGCATGTGGGCCAGATCAACGCTCTCACGCAGATCGACCTGGGCGACTACCGCTTCGGCTTTCCGGTGCGCATCACGGCGCGCGCGTTTGCCGGGCACGAGGGGCTGCTCAACATCGAGCGCGAGGTCGAGATGTCCGGCCCCATCCACGACAAGGGCGTGCTCATCCTGCACAGCTACCTGATAGCGCTCTTCGGCCACATCGCGCCGCTGGCACTCAATGCCTCGATCGTGTTCGAGCAGGAGTACAGCGGCGTCGAGGGCGACTCGGCCTCGTGCGCCGAGCTGTATGTGCTGCTGTCCTCGCTCTCGGGCCTGCCGCTGGCGCAGGGCATCGCGGTGACGGGCGCGCTCAACCAGCACGGCGAGGTGCTGCCCGTGGGCGGCATCAACGAAAAAATCGAAGGGTGGTTCCGCGCCTGTGAAACGGCGGGGCTGGATGGCACGCAGGGCGCATTGATTCCGGCGCGCAACCAGCGCCACCTGATGCTCGATCGCCGCGTGGTCGAGGCCGTGGAACAGGGGCGCTTTCACATCTGGACTGCCGCCCATGTGAGCGACGGCATCGCCCTGCTCACCGGTCAGGCGCCAGGCATGGAGGCGGGCGTGGCCACCGGCGAGGAAGGCAGCGTGGTGGGCCGTGCCGAGCAGCAACTGCGGGCATTTCGCCGCGCCTGCCAGGTGGTCGGCCGCACCCGCGTGCGCCCCCCCGGCCGCGCCCGCAGCACCCCCAGGGCAGAGCCCCAGGACGACGACGCACCATGACCCCGGCCGCCGCCATCAGCGATCCACAGGCATTTCTGCGCGCATTGTTCGATGCCGCGGTGGAGCGCGCACAGCCTGCGCACAGCCTCGCTCCTTTTCTGCCCGCACCGCCCCGCGGGCGTACCGTGGTGGTGGGCGCAGGCAAGGCAGGCGGAGCCATGGCTGCGGCCGTGGAGGCCCTGTGGCCCGCCGATGCGCCGCTCTCGGGCCTGGTGGTCACACGCTATGGCCATGTGCCTCCAGGCCACCAAAGCCAGCCGCGCCGCATCGCGTTGATCGAAGCCGCCCACCCGGTGCCCGACGCCGCAGGACAGCAGGCCGCCGCACGCATCGCGCAACAAGTGCAGGGGCTGGGACCGGATGATCTGGTGCTGGCGCTCATCTCGGGCGGCGGCTCGTCCCTGCTGGCCCAGCCCGCCGCAGGGCTCACCCTGGCCGACAAGCAGGCCATCAACCAGGCGCTGCTGCGCAGCGGCGCCGCCATCGACGAGATGAACTGCGTGCGCAAACACCTCTCGGCCGTCAAGGGCGGGCGGCTGGCGCAGCTTGCCGCACCGGCCCGCGTGGTCACCCTGCTCATCAGCGACGTGCCGGGCGACGACCCCGCCGTCATCGCCAGCGGCCCCACGGTGCCCGACGCCAGCACCTGCCAGGACGCGCTGACCATCTGCCGTCGCTATGGCATCGCCCTGCCCCCTGCCGCACTCGCGGGGCTGCAGAGCGGCGCCTTCGAGACACCCCAGCCCGGCGACCCGGCTTTCGCGGGGCATGCGGTGCATCTGGTGGCCACGCCGCAGCAGAGCCTGGAGGCCGCCGCCGCACTGGCGCGAGCGCACGGGGTGGCGGCGCACATCCTGTCCGATGCCATCGAGGGCGAAAGCCGCACGGTGGGCCAGGTGCATGCGGCACTGGCGCGTCAGGTGGCGCGGCGCGGACAACCCTTCGCGCGGCCTTGCGTGATCCTGTCAGGCGGCGAAACCACCGTCACCCTGCCGCCAGCGGGCAGCTCCGCCGGCGCACCGGGACGCGGCGGACGCGCCAGCGAGTTCCTGCTGGCCTGCGCGATTGCCCTGCAGGGCGAGCCCGGCGTGCATGCCCTAGCGGCCGACACCGATGGCATTGACGGCATGGAGGACAACGCTGGCGCCGTGATCGGCCCCGACACGCTGGCACGTGCCACGGCCCAGGGCCTGCAAGCGGCAAGTGACCTGGCGCGGCACGATGCCTACGGATTCTTCACCGCGCTCGGCGACACCGTGGTCACCGGACCAACCCTGACCAACGTCAACGATTTCCGGGCCTTCTACCTGCCCTGAACGGTGCCCTGGGCCAAAATATCAAACCAAAAATGGCTGAAACCCGCATCCATAAAGCGCCGTAAGCTATTTAATATATAGCTGCCGGAAACCTTTCGAGAATGCGCCCAGGCCAGCGTGAAGCCTGCCAGCCGCCGGTCAGAAGTTGTCCCAAAGGTGACGATTCAGGCCCCCGCATGGGGGTTTTCCTGAACCGGGTTCCACTTGCGGCGGCCGATACTCCCGGCCACACGATCAGGCCGCCCTGTGCCCGGCCCTCCCCCGCAACCCCACCAGCGACGATCACCATGCCCACTGCGCCCCAACCCTCTGCCCTGTCCACGCGGCGCCATGTCCTGCAAGCCACCGCAGCCGCAGCCCTGGGGGCTCCGGCGCTGGTGCGTGCGCAGTCCGAGCCTTGGCGCATTGGCCAGACAGCGGCCCTCACCGGGCCCCTGGCCTTTCCGTTCGTCGAAATGAACAAGGGCATCGCCGCAGCCTTCAAGGAAGTGAATGACCGCGGCGGCATCGATGGACGCCCGGTGGAGTTTTTCAGCATGGATGACGGCGGCGCCCCAGAGAAGGCCGCTGAGAACACGCTCAAGCTGCTCCAGAAAGACCAGGTGTTCTCCCTGTTCGCCTGCGGCGGCACCACCAGCGTGATGGGCGCGCTGAAGGTGCTGGGTGAGGCCAAGGTGCCGCTCATTGCCCCGGCCACCGGATCGGATGCGCTGCGCCCCTACAACCCGCTGGTGTTCCACACGCGCGCCAGCTATGCGCAGGAGCTGAACAAGATCGTCCGGCAACTCGGCTCGACGGGCTTCACCAAATGCGCCGTGGCCTATTTCGACAACCCCTTCGGCAAGGCCACGCTGGCGGCCTTCGAAGCGGCCGCGCGCGAACACAACAACACGCAGTGGAAGCCTTTCCTGATCACCGAAACGCCGGAAGGCATTGCCAAGGGCATCGAGGAGATCGTGCAGTGGCAACCCTACTCGCTGATCTCGCTGGCCATTGGCGCCAGCGGTATCCCGTTCTACAAGGGCCTGCGCCAACGAACGAAGGCCCCCGCGTTTTCCATTTCGTTCCTGGGTTCGCGCCCCCTGATGACAGCGCTGGGCGAAGCCTCGATCGGCATCACCGTCGCGCAGGTCGTGCCCAACCCCGCCAATCCGGCCATTCCCGTGGTGCGGGCCTACCAGAACGCCATCAAGAAGATGGGCGACATCGAGATCGGTTACTCGTCGCTCGAAGGCTACGTGAACGCCCGCATCCTGATCGAGGCCCTGCGCCGNNCCCTACGACCTGGGCGGCTTCGAGGTGCGCTACGGCCCCAACGACCACAGCGGCACCGACTTCGTCGAGCTGACCTATTTCAACGGCGAGCGGTTCAGAAGATAAGAACAACCCCCTGAGTAACCGTCTTCAAAGTCAAGCACTATGAAGCGACGGGTCCCAAGGTTTGCCGGTTCTGACCATTGCGTTGAGCGTGGTCAGCAGTTTGCGCATGCATGCCACCAAGGCGACCTTGGGCAGTTTGCCCGCAGCCCTCAAACGCTCGTAGAACGCCCGGATGACCGGGTTGTAGCGCGCTGCAGTCAGCGTGGCCATGTACAGCACACG
>DMZZ01000172.1:0-3452 GCA_003484805.1 Comamonadaceae bacterium
AGGGCCGCCCCATGCAGGCCGACGGGCGCATCGTGGGCTTTGTCACCAGCTACACCGACATCACCGAAAACAAGGCGCGCGAAGCCGCCCTGGCCGAAAAGAACGAACTGCTGCAGACCCTGGCCGACAACCTGCCCTGCGGCGTGAGCATTTTCGACAAGGATCTGCACCTGGTGCTGATGAACGACGAGGCCATCCGCCTGCTGGGCTTCACGCGCGCGCTCGTGGACCAGCGCCCGCACTTCGCCGACCTGGCGCGCTTCAACGCCGAGCGCGGCGAGTACGGCGCGGTGGACGTGGAACGCTTCGTCGCCGAACTCACGGCCAAGGCGCGCAACCCCACGCCCCACCACATGGAGCGCGTGCGCCCCAACGGCGTGGTGATCGACCTCGTGGGCGCGCCCATCCCGCATGGGGGCTTTGTCACCATTTATTCCGACGTCACCGAGCAGCGGCAGGCCGCCCAGGCCATCGAACGGCTGGCGCACCACGACACCCTCACCGGCCTGGCCAACCGCTACACGCTCGAAGCCCGCCTGGACCAGCTTGTGGCCGACGCACGGCGCCACGGCCGACGCCTGGCCGTGCTGTTCCTCGACATGGACAACTTCAAGGGCATCAACGACAGCCTGGGCCATGGCGTGGGCGACGAGTTTCTGCGCATCACCGCGCAGCGCCTGCGCGAGACCGTGCGCGAGAACGACATCGTGGCGCGCCTCGGTGGCGACGAGTTCGTGGTGGTGCTGCCCGAGGTGCACCAGCCCGAGCACGCCCTGCGCGTGGCCTCCAAGTTGCTGGATCGGTTGTCGCAGCCCATCGAGTTGTCAGAGCACACACTCCATGCTTCCACGTCCATCGGTATCTGCTTTTACCCGCAGGACGGCCAGGACCGGGGTAGCCTGATGCAGAGCGCCGACATCGCCATGTACCAGGCCAAAAGCATGGGCAAAGGGGTGTACCGCTGCTTCGACGCGACCATGATGGAGGTGGCCGCACGGCGCGCCAAGCTTGAGCGCGCACTCAAGCAGGCCGTGGCACAACAGGCCTTTGCCGTGCACTACCAGCCCCTGCTCGATGGCCGCAGCGGTCAGGTGCTCGGCCTCGAAGCCCTGATTCGCTGGGAACACTCTGCGGGCCAGTGGATCGCCCCGCTGGACTTCATTCCCCTGGCCGAAGAGCTGGGCCTGATCAACCAGATAGGCGAATGGGTGCTGCACACCGCCTGCGCGGCCCTGGCCGGATGGCACCGCCAGGGGCTGAACCACCTGACACTGTCGGTCAACCTCAGTGCCGTGCAGTTGCGCAACCCGCAATTGCCCGCGCAGATCGCCCAGGTGCTGCAGACCCACACCCTGCCGGCCGGTGCGCTGACCCTGGAAGTGACCGAATCGGTCGCCATGCAGGACCCGCTGGCCAGCGTGCAGCGGCTGGCACAGATCCGCGCCCTGGGCGTGCGCCTGGCGATGGACGACTTCGGCACCGGCTACTCGTCGCTGGCCTACCTGCAGCGGCTGCCGCTGGACTACCTCAAGCTCGACCGCACCTTCGTGCGCGACCTGGAAACCAACCCCAACGACGCCGCCATCTGCACCGCCACCATCGGCCTGGCGCACCACCTGGGCCTGGCCGTGGTGGCCGAGGGGGTGGAAACACCGGGCCAGCGCGACTTTCTGGCAGGCCTCGCCTGCGACATGTGCCAGGGCTACCTGTTCAGCCGCCCGCTGTCGCACAGCGCCGCCACACAGTGGCTGCTGGCGGCCGCCGACACGGACCGGACCGCACACTGAACCCAGCCCCCTGCAGGCATGTCGCCCGGGTGCCGCAGCGGCGCGGATGCCGCCTTCGATAATGCGCCATGCCCTTTCCCCGCAAGAACCACCTCGACCCCCTCGCCATTGCCATTCTTCTGGCCTGCTGCATCCTCTGGGGCGCTCAGCAGGTGCTGGTCAAGGCCACAGTGGCCGAGGTGGCGCCGGTGTTCCAGGCCTTTGTGCGCTTTGCCATCGCCTTGGCAGCCATCATGGCCTGGTGCCTGTGGCGGGGCGTGCGCCTGGGCAGCGCAGGCGAACCCGTGGGCGCGGCGCGCGCCGGGCTGCTGGCCGGGGCCCTGTTTGCCAGCGAATTCGCCTGCATCTACATCGGCCTGCAATACACCACGGCCTCGCGGCTGACGGTGTTTCTGTATTGCTCGCCGTTCTGGGTGGCGCTGCTGCTGCCGCGCTTCGTGCCCGGTGAGGGGCTGCGCGGCTGGCAGTGGCTGGGCCTGGCCGGTGCGTTTGCCGGTGTGGGGCTGGCCATGGGCGACGGCCTGTTCGGCCCGGCCAACGCCGCGCTGCCGCGTGCCTGGCTGGGCGACCTGCTGGGCTTGCTGGCGGGCCTGCTGTGGGCACTGACCACGGTGGTCATCCGCACCACACCGCTGGGCCATGTGGCCCCGGCCAAGCAACTGCTTTATCAGGTGGCGGTGAGCACGGCGGTGCTGCCGCTGCTCTCGCTGGCGCTGGGCGAGCGCTGGAGCTTTGACTTCAGCACCTTCGCCACCGTCTCACTGCTGGTGCAGGCGCTGCTGGGGGCATTTGCCAGCTACCTGGCCTGGATGTGGATGCTGGCGCACTACCCGGCCACGAAAATCTCGGTGTTCGTCTTCCTCACGCCGGTGTTCGCGCTGCTGGCCGGCGCCTGGTGGCTGGGCGAGCCCGTGACGCCCGGGCTGCTGGTCGCGCTGGCGCTGGTGGCGGTGGGGATCGTGCTGGTGAACCGCAAGCCTGCGGCGGCTTGAGTTTCAACGGCCGCCCACCCTGTTGCGGCGTCGGGGGTCGGCCCCCTCTCCCCAACCCTCTCCCGCAAGGGGCGAGGGAGTTGAAGAGCGCGCTCTGCGACGTGGCATAGATCAAACGAAAACAGCCCCCAGCGTCCTGAATAAAAGCGTCTCAAGCTACCGAATAAATAGCAAAACCGCTGCCCAGAACGGACAGCGGCTTTCAGCGCAAGGGTACCCGACCCTTTTTAGTTATTGACTCACACAGGCTCGACAACGCTCGGCAGGCCCGACAACGCCATGGCCAGTTCCTTCTCGTCGTAGGCCTCTTCCTTGAGTTCCCCGGCAAAGTACTTCTGGTAGGCCGCCATGTCGAAGTGGCCATGGCCGCACAGGTTGAACAGGATGGTCTCGCTCTTGCCTTCGCGCTTGCAGCGCAGGGCCTCCTCGATGGCACCCTTGACGGCGTGATTGGCTTCCGGCGCGGGCACGATGCCCTCGTTGCGCGCGAACAGCACGCCCGCCTCGAAGCACTGGTTCTGCGTGTAGGCCACGGCCTCCAGCAGGCCCAGTTCCTTGACGTGCGAGACCAGCGGCGCCATGCCGTGGTAGCGCAGGCCACCCGCATGAAAGCCCGGCGGTGTGAAGGTGCTGCCCAGGGTGTGCATTTTGGTCAGCGGCGTCATGTGGCCGG
>DMZZ01000172.1:3593-16702 GCA_003484805.1 Comamonadaceae bacterium
GCGTACTTGGTGTCGTCGCGCTGCACGGCCAGCTCCACCGCCTCGGAAATCGCGATGCCCAGGCTGCCCGGGTGGTCGGGGCGCTCGGCGAGCACGCTGCGGCCATACTGGGTTTCGTTCGACGGCGAGGCCAGGCAGCGCGCGCCGTAGGTTTCCATCACGGCGCGGCGGTAGGGCTTTTGGTCGTACGACACGCGCACCTGGAACACCAGCACTTCCAGATCGAACAGCGAGCCCGCGAACGACAGCGAGGTGCCCCACTGGCCCGCGCCGGTTTCGGTGGTCAGGCGCTTGATGCCGGCCTGTTGGTTGTAAAACGCCTGCGGGATGGCGGTGTTGGGCTTGTGGCTGCCGGCGGGGCTGCCGCCCTCGTACTTGTAGAAGATCTTGGCGGGCGTGCCCAGGGCTTTTTCGAGCCGGTGCGCGCGGAACAACGGTGCGGGGCGCCAGAGCTGGTAGATCTCGCGCACGGGCTCGGGAATGTCGATCTCGCGCTCCTGGCTCACTTCCTGCAGGATCAGTTCCATGGGGAACAGCGGGGCCAGGTCGTCCGGTCCCACGGGCTGGTGCGTGCCCGGGTGCAGCACGGCCGGCAGGGGCTTGGGCAGGTCGGCCTGGAGGTTGTACCAGGCCTTGGGCATCTGGCTCTCTTGCAGCAGGAACTTGGTCTGACCACTCATCGCTTCTTCTCCTCTTTGGGTAAATCACAACCGGGCCAGCGGGAATACCCGCTGCAATTCAGGGGCATCCTACCAGCGGCGCAGCACATGAACGGGCGCGGCCCAGGCCAGCGGCCACCGCGCAAGGGCCGCCAACATTCCTCGGTACGGGCGCTGGTGGCGTCCCCCTTCCGCATTGCGCAGCAATGCAAGAGAAGGGGAAAGCGGCAAAGCCGCACAGGGGGTTGTCAGAACTTCGGAATGCGGATACGGCTGATCATCAGCGAGCCCGACAGCGCAAACAGCAGCACCAGCGGGTGCAGCGTGAAGCCAGCCAGCCGCACGCTGCCGCCCCACAGATGTTCACCCACCGCCCCCTGCGAAGCCGCCAGCGCCAGCAGACCGACGAGGACGATGGAGGTGGGGATGGGTGTGCCTTCGAAATACTTCACCTTGTCGCTGCCTTCCGACAGCGCTTCGGCCGTGACGTTGAAACGCGCCAGGCGCGAGACACCGCAAGCCACGAAGTAGGCCAGCACGATGCGGTCGTACAGACCCTGCATGCCGCAGCCATAGGCGATGAGCGCGGGCGCCACGCCGAACGAGATGATGTCGGCCAGCGAATCAAGCTCGCGCCCCAGCGCCGAGCTTTTGTGCTGCCAGCGCGCCACACTGCCATCAAGCACGTCGAACACCAGCGCCGCCAGCACCAGCGCGCAGGCGAAGTAGATATGCATCACGGCACCGTTCTGCAGGTATGACAGCACGGAAAACAGCGCGCCGGTGCCGCACACGGCGTTGCCCAGCGTGACCCAGTCGGCCAGCTGGAACTCGCGGATCATGGAGAAGCGTTTGGGCACGGGCGGGGTCGGCATGAGCAGATCTCTCCGGGATGCGGCACGGCGCGGAAAGTCCATTATGCGGCGCCCTGTATCCGGCAGATACCGCCACCCCGCACCCCGCCGTACCCCGCGGTGAAGCTCCTCAGTCGAGCGTGATGCCCGTGGACTTCACCACGTCGGCCCAGCGCTTCAGCTCCTTGCCGATGTAGCTGCGGTACTCCTCGGACGTCGAGCCCAGCGGTTCTGCGCCCTGCACGGCCAGCTTGGCACGCACCTCGTCACTTTGCAGCGCCTTGTTGATCTCGGCGTTCAGGCGCTGCACCACGGCGTCCGGCGTTTTGGCCGGCACCATCACGCCCTGCCAGGCGCCCGCTTCAAAGCCGGGCATGACGGTTTCTGCCAGCGTGGGCACGGCCGGGTACAGGGACATGCGCTTGGCCGTGGTGACTGCCAGCAGCTTCAGGCGCTTGTCGTTCACGAAGGGCATCACCGAGTTGATGGTGTCGGTCATGAACTGGATCTGGCCCGCCACGAGATCGACGTCGGCCGGGGCGCTGCCGCGGTACGAAACATGCGTGGCGTTGATGCCCTGGTGCTTGATGAACTGGTACGCCGCCAGATGGGTCACGTTGCCATTGCCTGCCGAGCCATAGGAGAGCTTGTCCGGATTGGCCTTGGCGTACTCGACGAATTCGCGCACGGTGTTGGCGGGCACGCTGGGGTGCACCACCAGCGCCAGGGGCACCACGGCGGTGAGCGCCACGGGTGCCAGGTCCTTTTGCACGTCGTAGGTCAGCTTCTTGTACAGCGCCGGGCTCAGGGTGATGGACGAGGTGTTGTAGAGCACGGTGTAGCCGTCGGCGGCTGCCTTGCTGACCAGGGCGCCGCCAATGTTGCCGTTGGCCCCGGGCTTGTTGTCCACCACCACCGACTGCCCCATCTGCTCGCCCAGCTTCTGCGCCAGCACGCGCGCCACCTGGTCGGTGGGGCCGCCCGGCGGGAAAGGCACCACCAGGGTGATGGGCTTGCTGGGGTAGCTTTGCGCCTGGGCAAGGCCCATGGGGGCCAGGGCTGCCACGCCGGCGGCGCAGCCGATCAGGGCCAGACTCCAGCGGCGCATCTTTTGCGGCCGCAGGGCGGTGGGGGTCAAGTCGATTTTCGTCATGGTGTTTGTCTCCTGCGTTGTTGAGAAAAGGGAAATGGGTTCAAACGCGCCCGGCCAGCAGGCGGGTGGCGGTGTAGGTCATGACCATCACGCCGTGGTGATTGAAAACATCGATGCGCGAGGTCACCACGGCGCGGCCGCTCTTGGAGGTGGGGCGAATCTCCGTCACCTCCACCACTGCCTCGATGGTGTCGCCCACCAGGACGGGGGCCAGAATCTTCTGGTGCAGTTCCAGCATGGCCAGGCCCGTACCCTGGATCATGGTCTGCAGGATGAAGCCCTCAATGAGCGCATAGGTCAGCGCCCCCGGCACGGGCCGCCCGGCCATGGCGCCGCCTTCGTAGCCGTCCTCAATGAAGATAGCTTCGAGCATGCCGGTCACGCCGATGAAGCTGACCAGGTCGGTCTCGGTGACCGTGCGCCGGAAGGTGCGAAAACGCTGGCCCACCTGCAGGTCCTGCCACACAAAGCCCTGGCCGAGGCGGGGCAGGCTGCGGTCCACGCCTGCGGGCGCGGCGGGGGTGTCGTGGGAGGCGGGTGTGTTCTGAGAGGGCATGTCGGTGGTCCTTGTCAATTGGCGGGGGCGGGGGCGATGGCTGCGCGGGCGTCCCGCAGGGCCTCGATCTGTGCGGCGCCGAGCCCGGCCTGGGCCAGCAGCTCCTGGGTGTGTTCGCCCAGCCGCGGCGGCATGGTGATGGCGGGGCGCTGCCCGTCAAAGCGCACCGGCACGCCGGGAAAGCGCAAGTCCCCCAGGGCCGGATCGGTTACCGTTTCAAAGAATGCGGTGGCCACGAGGTGCGGGTCCTGCGGCAGGTCCTGCAGCCGGGCCACGGGTGCGGCCGGGATCTCCAGCCGTTCGCAGGTGGCAATCCAGTGGGCCATGGTGTGGCGTTCGGTGAAGCCCGAGGCGATTTCCAGCAGCTCGGCAATGTGGCGCGTGCGGCTGGCGATGTCGATGAAGCGCGCATCGTGCGCCAGCTCCGGCGCCCCCACTTCCGTGAAGAAGCGCTGCCAGTGCAGATTGGTGTACGGCATCATGGCCACGGCCCCGTCGGCCGTGCGGTAGGGCCGACGCCACGGGGCCAGCACGCGCGGGTAGCCGGGCTCTGACAGCGGTGGCTCGAAATGCTGGCCATAGTAGTGCTCGACCAGGTTGAAGCCCACCATGGACTCGAACATGGGGATTTCCACAAACGCGCCCTCCCCCGTGCGTTCGCGCTGCCACAGCGCCGCCAGAATGGCATGCGCCGCCACATGGGCACATGTCTTGTCGGCGGCAATGGTGGGCAGGTAGCGCATCTCGCCGCCTTGCCGCTCCATCAGATCGGCCAGCCCCGACATACCCTGGATCACGTCGTCATACGCCGGTTTTCCGGCGTAGGGTCCGGGCAGAAAGCCCACCAGGCTGGCGTACACCAGGCGCGGAAAACGCTGACGCAGCGCTTCGGGCGCCAGGCCCAGGGCGGCCAGCTTTTGCGGCCGCATGCTGTGCATCAGCACATCGGCGGTGGCAACCAGGGCGGTCAGCGCCTCCTGGGCACTGGCCTGCTTGAGGTCCAGCGCCACGCTTTTCTTGCTGCGGTTGGCGCCGAGGAACATGGCCGCCATGCCAGCCTCTTTGGTGGGGCCTGTGTGGCGGGTCGAGTCGCCCTCGGGCGGCTCGATCTTGATCACCTCGGCCCCGTAGTCGGCCAGGATCTGGCTGGCCAGGGGGCCAAAAATCACACTGGACAGATCCAGAATGCGCAGGCCATGCAGCGGCTTCATCGTGTGTTCTCCGGGAACGCGGGGGCGGGGCTGGTGCGGCCTTTACTGGAATTGGGGCGTGCGCTTTTCAATGAAGGCGGTCACCGCTTCGCGGTGGTCGGCCGTCTTGTGGGCGATGGCCTGGTAGCCCGCCGAAATTTCAAGCAGCGAAGCCAGCGAGGCGCTCTGCCCTTCGCGCAGCAGGCGCTTGGTCATGCGCATTACGGCACCGGGGTTGGCGGCGATTTTTGCGGCCAGGGCGCGGGCGGTGGGCAGCAGCTGGTCGGCCGGCACCACGCGGCTCACCAGGCCGCAGGCCAGCGCCTCCTGCGCGCTGATGGCCTCGCCGGTGAACGCCATTTCGGAAGCCTTGGCCATGCCCACAGCGCGCGGCAGCAACCACGCGCCGCCGTCGCCGGGCACGATGCCCACGCGCACGAAGCTCTCGGCAAAGGTGGCCGTCTCGCTGGCGATGCGGATGTCGCACATGCAGGTCAGGTCCAGCCCCGCGCCGATGGCCGGGCCGTTGATGGCGCAGATCACCGGCACGTCAAGCTGGACCAGCGCGTTCGGAATCTGCTGGATGCCCTGGCGGTATTCCTCACGGATCAGGTCGGGCGTGAGCGCATCGTCAAAAAAGCGCTGCATGTCCTTGACGTTGCCGCCCGAGCTGAAGATGGGCCCAGCGCCGGTGAGGATCAGCACCTTCACGCTGGCGTCCTTGCGGACGGTGTCGCACAGCTGCACGAATTCCTGCACCGCCGTGTTGCCGGTGAGTGCGTTGCGCGTCTCGGGCTGGTTCATGGTGGCAGTGACGATGCCGCCGTCGCGTTCAATGGTCAGAAAGGTCATGGGCTGCCTCCGCTATCATAAAATGAGCTGCCAACGCTTGATAAACAATGTTTTCTGGTAGTTTTCATATTGAAAACCAATCAAAACAAGCGCTAAAAGCTATGGTTTTTAAAGTGCTGCATGCACATCGGTGATGCGCCGCACGATGTCCAAGGTCATGCCGCGGTGCGCCAGCAGGGCCTCGCCCGCCACGCCATGCCAGTAGGCTTCGCTACCGGCCGTCTGGCGCCAGGCATGCAGGCGGCGGGTGAACAGCTGCAGGTCGTACTCTGCGGTGAAGCCGATCGCGCCGTGGATGGCGTGCGCCAGCTCCGACACCACCAGCGCTGCCTCGCTGCAGCGCGCCTTGGCCGTGGCGACGCGCAAGCGGTCGGGCATGACGCCGGCGCCGCTGCAGCCCAGCTGCGCCGCCATGCGCGCGGCGAACACGTGCTCGCTCATCACCGCCAGCTGGTGCTGGATGGCCTGGAATTTGCCAATGGGGCGACCAAACTGCTGGCGCTCGTTGGCGTACTGCAGCGTGCGGTCGAACACGGCCTTGAGTGCGCCGGCCATCTGCGCGGCCACCACGGCGGCCTGCAGAGTGCGCACCTCCAGTGCCGCATCCACCGCCACCACGGGTGCGGCCTGCACTTGCGTGGCCGACCATGCCAGGGCAGCGTCCAGCGCCAGCGCCTGGGGGGACGCTTGCGCGCCTTCGGTGCCCAGCAGGCGCCATTCGCCACCCGCCTGCACCAGCACCGACTGCGCCACCTGGCCCGTGCGCACCAGTGCGCAGCGCACGCCGCCGTCGCCCAGGCACTCACCGCGCGCTAGGGCGATGCTGCCCGCCGGACGCGCCACACCGGCCTGCGCCAGCAGCGCGCGCGCCACCAGGGTCTCGCCCAGCGGCAAGGGCAGCGCGTACGCGCCGCATTGCTCCAGCACACCGAACACCTGGGTCAGGCCCAGGCCGGCGCCGCCGTCGTCTTCGCTCAGCAGCGCATCGGCCAGGCCGGTGGCCTCCAGCTGTTGCCACAGGGCCGTGGTGGCGGCCGCGCCGCGCCCACCGGCTTCAATGGCGCGCACCACCTGCGGCGTGCATTGGTCCGCCAGCACATCGCGGGCGGCGTCGGCAAACATATCGTTGTGGTTCGTCGTCATGGGTGTCTCCGATTCAACGCAAGCCCAGGCCGCGGGCGATCATGCCGCGCAGGATGTCGCGCGTGCCACCGCGCAGCGAGAACGAAGGCGAGGCCTCCGTCACGTACTTGAGGGTCATCAGCAGCTCGACCGGTACGTCTTCGGCATCGCGCGAGAACAGGTCTTCGGCGATGGACGCGGGAATCATCTGCTCCAGCGTGGTGCCCAGCTCCTTGACCAGCGCGGCCTCGACGATGGGGCTGCCGCCCTGGGTGAGCTTTTCCTGCACCGACACCGACATGGCGCGCAGCGGCGCGAGCTGCGTGAGCACCTTGCCTGCCAGTTGCCGCGCCGATTCGCTGCGGCCCTGGGGCGTGCGCACGTAGTCGAGCCACTGGTCGAACAGCACGATGGAGGAGAACAGGCGCTCGGGCCCGCTGCGCTCGAACGCCAGCTCGGCCGTGACCTGCTCCCAGCCCTGGCCTTCGGCGCCGATCAGGGCGTCGGCACCCAGCTGCACGTTGTCGAAGAACACCTCGCAAAAGTGGCTGTCACCCGAGAGGTCTTCAATCGGGCGCACGGTGACGCCCGGCAGCGACAAATCGACGATGACCTGCGACAGGCCCTTGTGGCGGTCTTCGGCGGTGCCCGAGGTGCGCACCAGCGCAATCATGTACCGGCAATGGTGGGCATTGGTGGTCCAGATCTTCTGGCCGTTGAGCACAAAGCCTTGTTCGTTCGGCACGGCGCGGGTCTTCACGCTCGCCAGGTCCGAGCCTGCGTTGGGCTCGCTCATGCCGATGCAGAAAAGCGCCTCGCCGCGGCAGACGCGCGGGAGGTAGAACTGCTTTTGCGCTTCGGTGCCGTATTTGAGGATCAGCGGCGCGCTCTGGCGGTCGGCGATCCAGTGCGAGCCCACGGGCGCGCCGCAGGCCAGGAACTCTTCGACCAGCACGTAGCGCGTGAACGCGCTGCGCCCGCCGCCGCCATATTCCGTGGGCAGCGTGATGCCCAGCCAGCCCTTTTGCCCCAGCTGGCGGCTCAGTTCGCTGCTGTAGCCGCCCCAGGAGCGCGCACGGATGTGTGCGGGCAGGGCCTTGATGGCCTGCTGCAGGAAAGCACGCACCTCGGCGCGCAGCGCCTCGTCTTCGGGGGGAATGCGCGTGAACGCCAGTGAATCCAGAGTGCTCATCCAAAAACTCCGTGGTCTTTGTAGGTCTGCAATTGCATGGGCGTCAGGCCCAGGTGGCGGGTCAGCACCTCATCGGTGTGCTGGCCCAGTTGCGGGGGCGTGTGGCGGTAGGTGACGGGCGTGTCCGACAGGCGGATGGGGCTGGCCACCAGCGGCACTGCGCCGGCCCGCGGGTGCAGCATGGCGATCTGCAGGCCCCGCGCCTGGACCTGCGGGTCGTCGAAAACGTCGCGCACGGTGTTGATGGGGCCGCAGGGCACGGCGTGCTGCTCCAGCAGCGTGATCCAGTCGCGCGTGCTGCGCGTGACCGTGACGGCGCGGATGCGCTCCACCAGTTCGGTGCGGTTCGCCAGGCGCGCGGCGTTGCGCGTGAAGCGCTCGTCTTCGGCCCAGCCGGGCTGGCCGATGGCGTGGCAAAATCGCGCAAACTGCCCGTCGTTGCCGATGGCCAGGATCATGTGGCCGTCCTGCGTGGGGAAGTCCTGGTAGGGCACGGTGTTGGGGTGCGCATTGCCCATGCGCTGCGGCACCTGTTTGCCGTACAGGTAGTTCATGCCCTGGTTGGCCAGGCAGGCCACACCCACATCGAGCAGCGCCAGGTCGATGTGCTGGCCGCGGCCGGTGTGCGCGCGCGCCTGCAGAGCTGCCAGGATGGCGGTGCTGGCATACAGGCCGGTAAGGATGTCGGTCAGCGCCACGCCCACCTTCATGGGGCCGCCACCGGGCGCGCCGTCGGGCTGGCCGGTGATGCTCATGAGACCGCCCATGCCCTGGATCAGGAAGTCATACCCCGCGCGGTGCGCATACGGCCCGTCCTGCCCGAAGCCGGTGACCGAGCAGTACACCAGGCGCGGGTTGAGCGCGCTCAAGGCCGCGTAGTCGAGCCCGTATTGCGCCAGCCCCCCGGTCTTGAAATTCTCGATCAGCACGTCGCACTGGGCGGCGAGCTGGCGCACGATCTGCTGGCCCTCGGGCTGCGTGAAATCCACCGTCACCGACTGCTTGTTGCGGTTGGTGCACATGTAATAGGCCGACTCGCCGGTGGGCTGGCCTGCGGCGTCCGTCACATAGGGCGGGCCCCAGGCGCGCGTGTCGTCACCGGTGCCGGGGCGCTCGACCTTGATCACCTCGGCGCCCAGGTCGCCCAGCGTCTGTGCGGCCCAGGGGCCGGCCAGCACGCGCGACAGATCGAGCACCTTCACATGCTGCAGCGCACCCGGCTGCACGGCGGGGCGTTCGCTCATTGCAGCGGCACCTTGGCCTGGGTGACGATGCGCTTCCACAACGCGATTTCATTCTTCTGGAACTCGTGCATCTGCGCGGGGCCGCCGGTCATGGCGGTGGCGCCGATGCGCTCATAGAAAGCCCGGGTTTCGTCCATCTTGGAGATGGCGGTGAACAGCTCGGCCAGTTTGGCGGTTTCTGCGGCAGGGGTCTTGGCGCTGACCATGGCGCCCACCCAGGTGTAGGCCTCAAAGCCCGGCAGCCCCGCTTCCGCGGCGGTGGGCACCTCAGGCGCGGCGGCCACGCGCTTGTCGGAGGCCACGGCCAGCACCTTCACGCGGCCGCCCTTGGCCAGCTCCTGCACGGCAGTCACTTCGGCAAAGGTGTAGTCCACGGTGCCGGAGGCCACGGCCGTCATGGTTTCGCCGGCGCCCTTGAAGGGCACATGTACGGTGTTGATCTGGGCCTTGTCGTTGAGCAGCTCGCCCATCAGCTGGTAGCCGGCCGAACCCGCGCCGAAGTTCACCTTGCCGGGGTGGGCCTTGGCATGGGCTATCAGGCCCTGGAGGTCGCTGTAGGGCGCCGTGGGCATGGTGGCGATCATGGCAGGCGAGCGCATCATCATGGTCAGGGGTGCGAAGTCCTTCACCGGGTCGTAGGGCAGCTCCTTGAACAGCGCGGCGTTCACGGCCAGGGTGGAGTTGCTGCCGATGAACACGGTATAGCCATCGGCTGGTGCAGAGAGCACCTGCTTGACGGCAATGAAGCCATTGGCGCCGGGCTTGTTTTCCACCACCACGGACTGGCCCGTGTGGTCGCCCAGCTTGCGCGCGAAATAACGGGCCGAGGTGTCGGTGCCGCTGCCGGGGCCAAAGGGCACGACGAACTTGATGGTTTTGGAGGGAAAGGCCTGGGCTTGCACGGCGGGGGCCAGGGCGGCAGCGGCGAGGGCCAGCAGGGCTCCAGCCACGGTTCTACGGGATTGCTTCACGGTGTCTCCTGTCTATATGTGGTACGAACCAGGCCTTTTCGCAGACCTGTGGTTCTCACTGTAGGCAAGGCACACCCATGCTGTCTAATATTAAAAATTTACGAACCGATATTGATTGAGTATCAAAATGAACCTGCGTCAACTGCGCCAGTTCGTCACCCTGGCGGAGACCGGCAACTTCCACCGGGCGGCAGAACTGCTGCACATGGCCCAGCCGCCGCTGTCGGTGTCGGTGCGCAAGCTGGAGGACGAACTGGGCAGCCCGCTGTTCGAGCGCCACAGCACGGGGGTGCGCCTGACGGCCGAAGGCCAGGCCATGCTGGCCGAGGCCCGGCTGGCGCTGTTCCACGCGGAGCGCTGCCGGCAGGCCGTGGCCGACGCACGCGAAGGTCTGGGCGGGGTGCTGCGCCTGGGCATCATCGGCTCGGCCACCTATGCCCTGCTGCCCGAGCTGATTCCCTCACTGCGGGCGCGCTACCCGCAGATGGAGCTGGAACTGTCGGAGGGCACCTCGGCCGAAATCCTCGATGGGCTGCTGGCACGCCGCTTTGATGTGGGGTTTGTGCGCTACCCGGTGCTGCATCCCGAGCCGTTCGAGCTCTTGCACATGGACCGCGACGACTTCGTGCTGGCCGTGTCCGCGAACAGCGTGCTGGCACAGCGCAACGCCATCGCGCTGTCGGACGCTGCCGGGGAGCCCTTCATCATGTACCCGCAGGACAAGGTGCCCGGCCTCTCGGCCCTGGCGCTGTTGCGCTGCCAGCTTTCGGGTTTTTCACCGCGCGTGGCGCAAGAGGCCATGCAGGTGCAGACCATCATGAGCCTGGTGGCCGCAGGCCTGGGCGTGGGCCTGGTGGCGGGCGTGGCGCGCCTGGTGATGCCGCTGGGCGTGAAGTGCCTGGCGCTCACCGACACCCCGGCGGGCTTTCGGGTGGGCATTGCCCTGGCGCGGCGCACGGGCGAAACCAGCCGGCTGGTGGAACGCTTCACCGAGCACGCCATGGGTTTTTCCACCGTGCCGCGCCCCGCGCAGAATTAGGATCAAAACATCCTTTAACGCTGATACAAAAAGCGCTCGCAGCTATTGTTTATGAAGCACTTTCGGCAGCATGGCGTGCCGCAAAATCCACATACCAGTCCAGACAGCCCGGGTTGGCCATGGCGTCGCGGTTGACCACTTTTTCGATGGGCTGGCCCAGCAGCAGCTTCTTGATGGGCAATTCCTGCTTCTTGCCGCTGAGGGTGCGCGGCACCTCGGCCACGGCGAAGATGTCGTCAGGCACGAAACGCGGCGAGAGCGCCGTGCGGATGGCGCCCTGGATGCGCGCACGCAGCGCGTCGTCGAGCGCGCAGCCCTCGCGCAGCACCACGAACAGCGGCATGTAGCTCTCGCGGCCCAGATATTCGAGATCGACCACCAGGCTGTCGAGCACCTCGGGCAGAGCCTCCACCGCGCTGTAAACCTCACTCGTGCCCATGCGCAGGCCGTGGCGGTTGATGGTGGCGTCCGAGCGGCCGTAGATGACGCAGCCCGCCGCCTCGCCCGTGCCGATCTGGATCCAGTCGCCGTGGCGCCAGACGGCGCCCATGCTGGCCGGGCCTTCGCCCCCGCCGGGCTTGCGGCCGTGGCCCGCCGNNGCCGGGTACATGTCGAAATAGCTCGCCAGATAGCGCGTGCCGCTGTCGTCGCCCCAGAGGTACAGCGGCATGGACGGAATGGGCTGGGTGCAGACCAGCTCGCCCACGGCGTCCAGCACCGGGCGGCCCTGCTCGTCCCAGGCCTCGACGGCGGCGCCGAGCATGCGGCACTGCATCTTGCCGGACGTCTGGGGCAGTTCGCGGTTGCCGCCGATGAAGGCGCCCGCGAAGTCGGTGCCCCCGGAGATGTTGCACCACCAGATGTCGCCCCCACGCTCTCCCACTGCGTGTGGATCGCTGCCCCCCGAGGGGGCCTTCGCACCTTGGGGCGGCCCGGCGGTGCTCATGTCGCCCCCACGCTCTCCCATTGCGTGTGGATCGCTGCCCCCCGAGGGGGCCTTCGCACCTTGGGGCGGCCCGGCGGTGCTCATGTCGCCCCCACGCTCTCCCATTGCGTGTGGATCGCTGCCCCCCAAGGGGGCCGCGCCTTGCTTGGGGCGGCCCGGCGCTGCGGCGGCATTCTTGGCTTCGGCCCTGGCCCGGGCGATGAAGTCGGTGCCCCACTGCTGCACCTCGGCCGACAGCGGCGAGCCGGTCGAGCCGAGCACGCGCAGGTACGACAGGTCACCGCACTGCGCGGGCGTGATGCCGGCCTTCATGCAGTGGGCATAGAAGGCCGCGCCCGCGCCAAAGAAGGTCACGCCGGTCTCGGAGGCAAAGCGCCACAGCGAGGCCCAGTCCGGGCGCTCCTTGCTGCCGCCGGGGTTGCCGTCGAAGATCACGCAGGTGGTGCCTGCGAGCAGGCCGCCCACCTGGGCGTTCCACATCACCCAGCCCGTGGAGCTGTACCAGTGGTAGCGCTCGCCCCAGCTGTTGGGCGCGTAGCTGCAGCCGATGTCGTTGTGCAGCGCGCCCAGTTGCAGCATCACCAGCACCATGCCGCCATGGCCGTGCACGATGGGCTTCGGCAACCCCGTGGTGCCGCTCGAATAGACGATCCACAGCGGATGGTCGAACGGCAGCCAGAGCGGCTCGAAGGCATCTGTTTCATAGTCATTCTGGCCTGTAGCGACCGTCCAGCTTGCGCAATCAGCTACCGAAACCGTAGCATCCAGATTACCCAGCAGCAGGGTGTGCTGCACGCTCGGGAGCTGGGCACGCAGTTCGGCGAGCACCCCCAGGCGGTCGTGGTCGCGCCCGCCGTAGCTCACGCCGTCCACGGCGATCAGCACCTTGGGTTCGATCTGGCGAAAGCGGTCGAGCACGGCGTTCGTACCCATGTCGGGCGCGCACAGGCTCCACACGCCACCGATGCTCACCGTGGCCAGAAAGGCCACCATGGTCTCGGGCACGTTGGGCAGGTAGGCGGCCACGCGGTCGCCCGGCTCCACCCCCTGGGCCTGCAGGTGCAGCGCCAGCGAGGCCACCTGGCGGCGCAGCTCGGGCCACGACATCTCGCGGTGCTGGCGCTTTTCGTTGCTGCTGACAATGGCCGGAAAGCCTGCGGCGTGCGCGGCGTCCACATGCCGCAGCGCCTGGCGCGCGTAGTTGACCTGGGCACCCGGAAACCACTGCGCGCCGGGCATGGTGTTGTGTGCCAGCACGGCACTGTGCGGCGTGGGCGACTGGATGTCGAAATAGTCCCAGATGCTCTGCCAGAAGGCATCGAGATCGGTGG
>DMZZ01000140.1:0-2930 GCA_003484805.1 Comamonadaceae bacterium
GCGCAGGGCCTGGGCGGCCTGACCACGGTGCTCGACATCAAGATCAAGATGTACCCCACGCACGCAGCCAGCAAGCCCGTGGCCATGATCCCCACCTGCGCGGCCACGCGCCATGCGCACTTCGTCATGGACGGCAGCGGACCGGTCTACATCGACCCGCCAAGCCTCGACCTGTGGCCCCAGGTGGACTGGATGCCCGACACGCAGAAGAGCAAGCGCGTCAACCTCGACACCCTCACGCCCGCCGAAGTGGCGAGCTGGAAGCCCGGCGACACCCTGCTGCTCAACGGCAAGATGCTCACCGGCCGTGACGCCGCGCACAAGCGCATCCAGGACATGCTGGCCAAGGGCGAGAAGCTGCCGGTGGACTTCACCAACCGCGTGATCTACTACGTCGGTCCGGTCGATCCGGTCAAGGACGAGGCCGTGGGCCCCGCCGGTCCGACCACCGCCACGCGCATGGACGGTTTCACCGAGATGATGCTTGCCCAGACCGGGCTGATCGCCATGATCGGCAAGGCCGAGCGCGGCCCCATCGCCATCGAGGCCATCAAGAAGCACCAGTCGGCCTACCTGATGGCCGTGGGTGGCGCCGCCTACCTGGTCTCCAAGGCCATCAAGACCGCCAAAGTGGTGGGCTTCGCCGACTTAGGGATGGAAGCCATCTACGAGTTCGACGTGGTGGACATGCCCGTGACCGTGGCCGTGGACGCAGGCGGCACCAGCGCCCACATCACCGGCCCGGCCGAATGGCAAAAGCGCATCGCCACGGGCGAGTTCAAGGGCATTGGCGTCAACGCCGCCTGATTCTCCGGCCCCAGCGGCGCCTTCCCGCCAGGGCGGGCGCCGCGCCCTGCATTCCCCATGACCGCAGCACAGCAACCCATCGGCGTCTTCGACAGCGGTGTCGGGGGCCTGAGCGTGCTGCAGGCGCTGCGTGCCGAGCTGCCGCACGAGCGCTTCGTCTACCTGGCCGATAGCGGTAACGCGCCCTACGGCGAGCGCGGCGACGCCTTCGTCCGCGCACGCACCCACGCCATTGCCGACTACTTGGTGCATGAGCACCATATCAAGGCGCTGGTGGTGGCCTGCAACACGGCCACTGCCGCAGCCATCCATGAAGTCCGTGCGCGCCACCCGGCACTGCCTTTGGTCGGCGTCGAACCGGCCCTCAAACCCGCCGTGGCCGCCAGCAAGACCGGGCACATCGGCGTCATCGGCACGCGCGGCACACTGACCAGCGCCAAGTTCGCCAAGCTGCTGGCCTCGCTCGACGGGCAGGCACATTTCGTCGTGCAGCCCTGCGACGGCCTGGCACATGCCATCGAACGCAGCACCGCGCAGACTGTTCCCGCCGCCTCAGATGCTACGAAAAAAAGAGCGCTCTGCAAAGGCTACACGGGCGCTATGGGCCGATTTGGCACTCAGGCAGGCGAGATGGACACGCTGGTGCTGGGCTGCACGCACTACGTGTTTGTGCAAGACGAATTGCGCAGCCTGCTGGGCCCCCATATCCGCTTGATGGATACCGGCGAACCCGTGGCACGGCAAACACGGCGCCTGCTGCTGGCGGCGGGCACGCTGGCGCCCGAAAACGGCACACCGGCCCCGGCCATCACCCTGCTCACCACGGGCGCCCTGGAGCACCTGCAAAACGCCGCCACGCGCTGGCTGCAGCTCCCTGCAGAGTGCTGCGCCACGGTGGATGTGCCGCTCAGGTAAATCGCTGGATTTTTTAGGTAAAAACAGGCTCAAGCGCTTTATTGGCAAACGCTAATAGCTATCAATAGCAGAGCAAACTACTCCGGATCAGCGCCCCACAGCCGCTCCCCGCCAAGTTCCACATGGGTGAGGTAGAGCCGCACATCGAGTTCCAGCTGGTGGTAGCGCGGCTCCATGTGCTCGCACAGCTGGTAGAAGGCCTTGTTGTGCTGCTTCTCCCGCAGATGGGCCAGCTCGTGCACGACGATCATGCGCAGGAACTCGTCAGGCACCTGCTTGAACATCGCGGCGACGTAGATCTCGTGCTTGGCAGTCAGCCGGTTGCCCTGCACGCGCGAGATGGATGTGTGCAGGCCCAGCGCATGGCGCACCACATGGATCTTGCTGTCGAACACGACCTTGTTCACCGCATCCGCATTGCGCAGGTGGCGGTTCTTGATCTCCGTGGCGTAGTGGTAGAGCGCCTTGTCGGTGCGCACGCCATGGGCTTGCGGGTATCTGCGCTGCAACAACGGCGCAAGCGCGCGGCGGTCTTCACGCAACAAGCCAAGCACCTGCTCCTGCAAGGTGGCCGGGTACGCACCCAGGTAGGTCAGTTCGGCGGACATGGTAATCACCGCGCACAGCGACGGGCGCCGGGCCGTAAGAAGCGCCTCAGTGGAGATGCCGTGGACGGCGGCCGCCGCTGCCATGGCCACCGCTGCCAGACCCACCCGGGCCCCGCGGGGGCTTGCCGATCTCCAGCGAGTTCACCAGGGCATCAAACCGCTGGCTGAACAGCTTGTCGATCTCGGCCACCACGCCGCCGAGTTCGGAGCCGTCGAAATGGCGCTCCATCATGTTCACCACGTCCTGCACCAGCAGGTCGCGCTGCACCTGCATGATGGCGGCCGGTGTCGGTCCGACAAATAGCATGACGAAGTCGTCGCGCGACTCCGCACTTTCGTCGGCCTCGTCCTCGTCGAACTCCACGTCGTAGAAGGTGACCTCGATGGCCGCGCCCTGCTCGGCCAGGTCGTTCAGGCTCATGCACATCTCGTCGAGCGACTGGCGGAAATCCTCGTCGCCCCGCACCGTCCAGCACATCTGCAACATGTGGCCCTTGGCATCGAACTGGATGCCCGGCTCTTCCTCGTAGGCGCTGGCTGCGCCATCGGCCAGCGAACGGGCGCCAGCGTACTTCCAGAGGGGCTTGAGTGCTTCCTGCA
>DMZZ01000076.1:0-23401 GCA_003484805.1 Comamonadaceae bacterium
GCGGCCCGCTACAACGACCAGGGTGCCGACGAACTCACGTTCTTGGACATCACCGCCACCAGCGATGGGCGCGACCTGATCCTGCACATCATCGAAGCCGTGGCTAGCCAGGTCTTCATCCCGCTGACCGTGGGTGGCGGCGTGCGCACCGTGGACGATGTGCGCCGCCTGCTCAACGCTGGGGCCGACAAAACCAGCTTCAACTCCGCCGCCATCGCCAACCCCGACGTCATCAACGCCGCCTCGGCCAAGTACGGCGCGCAGTGCATCGTCGTGGCCATCGACGCCAAGCGCCGCAGTGCCGAGGAGCAGACGCGCCTGGGCGCCGATGGCCAGCCCGTGGGCCCGGGCTGGGACGTGTTCAGCCATGGTGGCCGCCAGAACACGGGCCTGGACGCCGTGCAATGGGCCACCGAGATGGCGCGGCGCGGCGCGGGCGAGATATTGCTCACCAGCATGGACCGCGATGGCACCAAGGCGGGCTTTGACCTGGCCCTGACACGTGCCGTGAGTGACGCGGTGGACGTGCCGGTGATCGCCTCGGGCGGCGTGGGCGATCTGGACCACCTGGCCGACGGCATCCAGATCGGCGGCGCCGACGCGGTGCTGGCGGCGAGCATTTTTCACTACGGCGAGTACACCGTGGAGCAGGCCAAGCGGCACATGCGGGAGCGGGGGATTGCGGTGCGGCTGTGAGGCTGTGCTCTTGCTGAGGGCGGGTGCCGGGTCTCGACCCGGCGGCGAAGCGAAAGAAAGTTACTGCGCCGCCGGGCGCACCCCCCCGGCTCCCGCCTTCAACAAAAGCACAGCAGTAACTATCAAAACAATAGCTACTCGCGCTTACCCCATAAGCGCCAGAGGCCAAAAACACTAAAAAATTAGTCCCGCGTCACCCGCAACACTTCCTCGCGGCTCGTGATGCCCGCAGCAATCAGCCGCTCGCCATCGTCCCGCATCAGTTGCATGCCATCCGCCAGCGCAGCAGCGCGAATATCGGCCTCGGAGGTCTGATTGTGGATCTGCGCGCGGATGGCGTCGTTGGTCACCAGCAGCTCGAACACCCCCGTGCGCCCGGCATAGCCCGTCTGGCCGCAGGTATCGCACCCCTTGCCTGCGCAGTGCGTGCACACCTTGCGCACCAGGCGCTGGGCCAGCACGCCCAGCAGGGAGGACGACAGCAAAAACGGCTCCACGCCCATGTCGGTGAGGCGCGTGACCGCACTGGCGGCGTCGTTGGTGTGCAGCGTGGCCAGCACCAGGTGGCCGGTGAGCGAGGCCTGGATGGCAATCTGCGCGGTTTCAAAGTCGCGGATTTCGCCGATCATGATGATGTCCGGGTCCTGGCGCAGGATGGCGCGCAGGGCCTTGGCAAATGTCAGGTCGATCTTGCTGTTGACCTGCGTCTGGCCGACGCCGGGCAGCTCGTACTCGATGGGGTCTTCCACCGTCATGATGTTGTTGCGCGTGGCGTCCAGGCGCGAGAGCGCGGCGTACAGCGTGGTGGTCTTGCCCGAGCCCGTGGGGCCGGTGACGAGCACGATGCCGTGCGGCTGGGCGATCAGGCCGGTGAAGCGGCGCAGCGTCTCGCCCTGCATGCCCACGGCTTCCAGGCTGATCTTGCTCTCGCTCTTGTCCAGCAGGCGCAGCACGGCGCGTTCGCCGTGGGCGCTGGGCAGGGTGGAGACGCGCACGTCAATCGCGCGGGTGCCCAGGCGCAGGCTGATGCGGCCGTCCTGCGGCAGGCGCTTTTCGGAGATGTCCAGCTCGGCCATGATTTTCAGGCGCGAGATCAGCGCGGCGTGCAGCGCGCGGTTGGGCTGCACCACCTCGCGCAACGTGCCGTCTACGCGAAAGCGCACGCTGCTGTGGCGCTCGTAGGGCTCGATGTGGATGTCGCTCGCGCCGTCGCGCGCGGCCTGCGTGAGCAGGGCGTTGAGCATGCGGATGATGGGCGCGTCGTCGGCGGCCTCCAGCAGGTCTTCCACGGCGGGCAGCTCCTGCATCATGCGCGAGAGGTCGGCATCGGACTCGACCTCGCTCACCACCGTGGCGGCGCTCGATTCGCCCTGGGCATAGGCCGCGCTGATGCGCTGGGCCAGGGTGTGGGCGTCGAGTGGTTGCAGCTCGCGCACGGCGTGCTTGCGCAGCACCTCGCTCAGCAGCGCGGTGTCGGGGGTGGGCCCGTGCCAGAGCACAAGCTGCTGGCCGTCGTCCTCCAGCAGCAGCTGGGCGGTGCGGGCGAAGGCATAGGGCAGGGGGTGGCGCATGGGCGGGTTCTCCGGTGCGCGCGGCTCAGGGCTTGCCGCCGGCGGGCACCGATGTGCCCACGGCCCGCGTCAGGGCAGGCACAACGGGCGACTGGGGCACGGCGCGCAGCATGATGTTGGCGTCGGGCTGGTTGCCCTCCTGGGTGGCACGGATCATGTCGTAGCGATCCAGCGCCAGAGCCTCGCTGCTGGCGGCGTCACGGATCACGATGGGGCGCAGAAAGACCATCAGGTTGGTCTTGTTGCGGCTGCGCGATTCGCTCTTGAACAGGTTGCCAAACAGCGGAATATCGCCCAGGCCCGGCACCTTTTCCTGGCCGCCGGAGTATTTGTCCTGCAGCAGGCCCCCGAGGACCACGATGGAGCCGTCTTCGACCAGCACGTTCGATTCGATCGAGCGTTTGCTGGTGGTGGGGCCGTTGAGGTTGTTGATGGTCGAGGCCACCACGTCCGACACCTCCTGGAAGATCGCGAGCTTGACAGTGCCGTTCTCGCTGATCTGCGGGCGCACCCGCAGCGACAGACCGACGTCCTTGCGCTCGATGGTCTGGAAGGGGTTCACCGAGCCGTTGTTGCTGTTGTTGTTGGTGTACTGCCCGGTGATGAACGGCACGTTCTGTCCGATGATGATCTTGGCCTCTTCGTTGTCGAGGGTGAGCAGGTTGGGGGTGGACAGCACGTTGCCGTCGCCATTGGTTTCCAGGAAGCGCGCCAGCACGCTGAGCCCGTACTTGCCGCCAAAGTTGTGCCCCAGGCCAAAGTTCAGCCCGCCGCCGGGCCGCACGGTGCCGGGGGTGGCCGTGGCCAGGTTGATGATGTTGGCGCCCGCGCCCGAGGCGGCGCTGTAGTTGGTGCCGATCAGGCCGATGTTGCTGTCGCCCTTGGCGCCCAGCGCCGTCTGCCACTGGATGCCGAACTCGGCCACCTTGTCGGCATTGACTTCGACGATCAGGCTTTCCACCAGCACCTGGGCGCGGCGGCCGTCGAGCTTGTCGATCACGGCGCGCAGCTGCCGGTACTGGGGCTCGGGGGCGGTGATGATGAGCGAGTTGGTGGTCGGGTCGGCCTGTATCTGTCCGCCCGTGGAGGGCTGGCTGCTACTGGCGCTGCTGCTGCCCATGCCCGTGGCGGAGCCGCCGCTCAAGCCGCTGCTGGCGGGCGCGGGAGCCGTGCTGGTGCTGGTCGCCGCAGGCGCGGACGTGCCGCCGCCGGCTCCCTGGCCGGTGCCCGCCGCCATGGCTGCACGCAGCGTGGCCGCCAGCTTGGTGGCGTCGGCGTTCTTTAGGTACACCACATGGATGTTTCCGCTGGCGGCGCTGCTGCCCGCAGCGGCGGGCTGGTCCAGCTTGGCCACCAGGGAGCGCACCTGGGCCAGCCGCGCCGGGTTGGCGGCGCGCAGGATGAGGGCGTTGCTGCGTGGCTCGGCCAGCAGCGTGGTCTTGAACGAGGTGTCGGTCTGGCCCGCAGCGGCGCCCCCGGCGGCCCCGGCCAGGCCACTGCTGCCCGAGTCGATGAGCCGGGCCACCAGCGGGGCCAGGTCGGTGGCGATGGCGTGCTGCAGCGGAATGATCTCCACGTCGCTGGCGTTCGACACGTCCATGGCGGCAATGATCTTGCCCAGGCGTTGCAGGTTGTCGGCGTAGTCGGTGATGACCAGCGCGTTGGTGCCCGGGTTGACGTTGATGGTGTTGTTCGGGCTGATCAGCGGGCGCAGCACCGGCACGAGGTTGCTGGCGCTCTCGTAGTTGAGCTTGTAGATCTGCGTAACGATCTGCCCGCCCGCAGGCCCCGCGCTGCCCGGCTGGGCCACGCTCACGCTGCCGCCCTGCAGCTTGGCGTCGGCCTCGGGCACCACCTTGTAAAGCCCTGCGGACTCGACCACCGTGAAGCCCTGCAGCCGCAGTGCCGCCAGAAACTGCTGAAAGGCAGCAGCGGGCGTCACGGCGCGTTCGGTGACCAGGTTGAGCTGGCCCTTGACGCGTGGGTCCACCACCACGTTGCGCCCGGTGATGGTGGCCATGGTGCGGGCCACAGCCTCGATTTCGGCATTGGCAAAGTTCAGCGTGACGGGCTCGCCCGGGCGCACGCTGGCCGTGCCGGTGTCGATGGCAGTTTGTGCATGAATTATGCCGCTGGCGCTTGCCAGCAAAGCGCTTGCAGCTATTGTTGTAATAGCAAAATGCAGGCGGTGCTTGGTCAGGGAGGTCATACGGTTTCCAGGGTTAACCCAGCGTAATAAGGGAGCGTGCGCCATTGCGCCGCCCGATGATGTTGAGCAGGTTGGACAGCGCGCCCTCGCGCTCGGGCGCGGCGCTGGCCTCGCCCGTGAAGCGCAGGCGCTGGCCTATCCACTGGCCGTTGCCCGAGAGCTGCAGGTCGCCCTGCAGCGTTTGCAGCGTCAGCGTGGGGGCGCCGCCGCCCTGCAGCGTGAGGCGGTAGCTGCCCATGGGCCGCAGAGTGGACAGGCGCGAGGAGATCGCGAGGGCGTCCAGTTGGGCTTGGCCTTCCAGCACCAGCCGCCCTGCAGCCCATGCGGCCTGCAGGCCCTGGGTCTGCAAGGCCAGTTGGCCCTGCGGCTGCAGGGTGTTCCAGGGGGTTCCCAGGCCGGCCAGCACGGCAGCGGGCCACTGGCTCTGGCCGTCGGCCAGGGTGATGTGCGCGCCATTCCAGCGGGGCTGCGCGTGCAGCACCAAGGGCGCCGGGGTGCAGCAGGCAGCCGACAGGTGCGCGCGCAAGCCGCCCCAGGCGGGGCGCAACTGCCATTGCAGGCGGCCGGGCAGGGCACTGCGGTCCTGGCTGGCCGTGCCGCCGGTGAGCACCAGGCGGGCCGAGCCGGTCCAGACCGTGCCACGCGGGTTGTCCAGCACGAGGCGCCCGCTGGTGGCACTCGTCAGCCCTGCGGCCAGCCAATGCGCGGGTGCGAAGGTGGCCAGCGCTGCCAGCGAGCCCAGCAGAACGCCTGCCATGGCCCAGCCCCAGGGCGCATGCACGCCCGCCGGGGTGCGGCGCGGGCGCAAAGGCGGGGCGGGGGGGCGCAGGTGTTTCACGGTGATGGTCGTGGCGGGCCGCTTAGCGCGGCGGCAACGTCAGCACGATGGTGCCGTCCCAGCGCACGGTGGCAGTGGTGGCTGCACGGGCCGCCGGGGCGGTGGCGCCTGCACGGGTGGCAGCGGGGGCGCTGCGGGTGAGGTGGGTTTCCTGGGGAACGGCGCGTGCATTGCTGCGCGCCTGGGCCAGCCAGGCGGCCAGCGCGTCGGCCGGTGCGCCCTGCAGGGTGAGCGTGGCGCGGTCGCCGCTCAGGCTCAGGCGCGCGGCGGCGCCCAGGGTCTCGGTCACCGAGGTCTGCAGTGCCCGTTGGGCATCCTCGGGGCGGATGCGCGGCTGGGCCTGCAATTGCAAGGCCTCGGCCTGTAGTAGCTGCATGTGCTGGAGCTGCGCGTCCAGGGCGGCATGGCGTGGGCCTGCACTGCGCAGGGTTTGCAACGCCGGGGCCAGTGCCAGCCACCAGAGCAGGGCCAGCAACACCAGCGCACCGGCAGCCAATACAAGGCGCTGCTCACGCTGCGCCATGGACTGCCAACGTTCGCCCAGGGCAGAAAGAGAGGAATCGTTGCGGGACATGGGAAGGCTCATGGCAGGGTTTCGGCGCGCAGCAGCAGGCTGTCGCCGTCGGCACTCAGGCGGTAGCCCAGGGCTTGCGCTGCGCTTTGGGTGGCGGCTTGTTCCTCGTCGTTCAGGCTGATGCCGCGCAGGCGCAACTCGCCCGCACTGAAGTCGATGGCCGTGGGCTGGCGGTCCAGCGGCAAGGCCTGGGCGGCTGCCGCCAGCAGGGGTTCGAGGTCGCGCGCCGACAGGGTGCCCGCAGCCTGGCGCAGCTGTGCCAGTTCGCGCTCCATCTGCACCGGGGCGTCCACCACCACCTTCACCTGCGGAAAGGTTTGCTGCAACGCATTGCGCACCCCCGCCTGCTTGGCCGCGAGCGCCTGGCGTTCTTGCCAGGCCCAGGCGTTGAGCCCGGCCAGGTGGGCCAGGGCCAGCACCAGCACGCCCCAGCGCGCGGCGCGCCATTGCGGTGCGCGCAGCAAGGCGCCGGCCAGGCCGCCGAACTTGCGCAGTGCACGCGTGCGGCCCGAGCTGGCCAGGTCGAACTGCGCCAAGTCCCAGTCGCTGCGTGCAGCCCGCAAGGCGCGTTCGCTGCCGGTGCGCAACTGCACCGGGTGGTCCAGCATTTTTTCTGCCAGCGCCGCCACGGCGGGCTCGGCCAGGATGGCGGGTGGGTCGTCGCCCATGGCCAGCGGGCCGGCCAGCGCCAGCGCGGCGCCAGAGAGCGGCAAGACGGCCACGCTTTGCTCGGGGCCGTGGCCGGTGATGACAAGGTGGGCGTCCTCGGGCGTGCCCAGGGCGTGCAGCTCGCAGGGGCCGCCGCTGGCCGGGGCGAATTCGGGCACCACGCGGGCCGGTGGGTGGCCTGCGGCCTCCAGGGCCTGCAGCGATTCGCGCAGCCAGGCGCGGTCGCAGATGGCCACCCAGGCCGGGGTGCCGGGCCGGGCGCCCGGTTGCAGGGCAAAGTGCAGTTGTGCCGGGTCGTCTAGCAGGCGCTCTTCAAGCAGCCCTTCGAGCACCGCGCGCAGGCGCGGGCTTTGCAGGCTGATGCCGGGCGGCAGGGTCACGCGCTGCCAGGACAGCGCACGGGCGGGCACCACGGCCACCACCTCGCTGGCTGCGCGGCCCATGGCGGGCAGCAGCGCGGCGCTGGCGCTGGCGTGGCGCGAGGCGTGGTGGCCGTCAGGGCTCAGCGTGTACGCGTATTCGGTGGCGGGGCCGGAGCGCGCCAGGGGCAGGGTAAGGATCAGGGTGCTCATGGACGGGTTTCGCGGGCCATTGTAGGGGGCGGCTCGGGCAGTCCGAATCAGGGCATGCCCACGGGCTGGGCGGCCCCGCGCTCGCGCAAGACCGTGAAGGCTTCCATGCCCTGGCGGCGCACCACGGAGCGCTCGTGCACCGCCATCTCGCCCAGGCGCAGGCGGCCGTGTACCTCGAAGTAGCTGGACTGCACGTTGTGCAGGTCGGCCGTCAGCCGCACCTGGGTGCCGAGCAGCTTTTGTGCATCGTCGAGCGAGCGCAGGGCCTGCAACTGCCGCACCCCCACGAGCTTGTTGGCACCCGCCAGGTCCAGCCCCTCGATGGCGGCCATCAGCACCTCGACCCCGGCGGTGTTGATGTTGACCGGCGTGCGCTCGGGCAGCAGGGTGACATGGGGAGCCAGCAGGGCCGCCGTGCCGGGCTGCAGCCCCAGCCAGGCCAGCTGGGCCACCGTCCTGGGCATGAGCGGCACCTGTGCGTTGCCCCCGGCGGGCTCCTGCGCCTGGCGCAGGCCCTGCACCAGCGTGGCCAGTTCCTGGGGCGGCAGGCCCAGTTGCGAGAACAGCCGCGCGAACTGCGCTTGCGCCGCTTCGACCACGGTGGTGCCATTGACCAGGTTGGCCACATTCAGGCGCGACTGCAGGTCGATGATGCGGCCCGACAGGAAGGCATCCTGCGTGTCGGTGCTGGCGTCCTCCTGCTGGGCCACATTGCGGTCGGCGGCCAGAAAGGTGGACAGGCGCGCCTCTTCAAGCGGCACCGCCCAGGGTTCGGACAGGTGGTCGGCGCCCCCGGCGCGAGCGTCTTCGATCAGGATCAGGCGCGACCAGTCGAGCGCACCCGACAGAATCCAGGCCGACTGGATGCGCGCGCGCTCGGCGGTTTCCACCTCGATGGCGCGCCACTGCTGCCACATCGCTGCCGCAGCAAAGGTGGCCACCAGCGTCACGGTGAGCATGGCGGCCAGCAAGGCGGCGCCGCGTTCGCGTGGCAGGGCGGGGTGCATCATGTCTTGCCTCCGCCCTTGCGCGGGTTGACCCAGTCGCGCGTGATTGGCCCGGCCAGCGCCTGCCCCGGGGGCAGGTCGATCTGCAGGCGCACTCCGTCGGGAATCAGAACGCTGGTGGCTCCCGCCTCGCCCGGCGGCGGCCCGCTGCTGGACATCGGGTTGCTCCAGGCGTTGTCGCGGTAGAAATAAATGCTCCAGCTGGTGAGCGGCATCAGCGCCACCTCGGCGCGCCGCTCGGCGTCGCCGGGGTTGCGCGCCCACAGGCCCGCCTGCTGCCAGGCCTGCTGCCACTGTGCGCGCGTGCGCAAGAGTGGCGACTGCCAGCGCAGCCACTGGTCATGCCCTTCTACATTGCGGCGCGCCCAGGCCACGACCAGCGCGCCCTCCATGTTGCTGGCCTGGCCCCGGCGCGTCATGCGCAGCACCTGGCCGTCCCAGTCGATGGGGGTGGTGTGGGGCAGCGGCAGCAGTGCGTCCAGGTCTGTCCCCCATTGCCCCAGGGCGGCCTGCAGCACCAGCAACTGGTCTGCGCGCTGGCGCGTCTGCTCCTGCGCGCGCACCATGCCGTCCAGCCCGCGCCAGCTCAGCAGGGCCATCAGCCCCATCACGGCAATGGCCACCATCAGCTCGATGAGTGTGAATCCGCGCGCGTCCCGCATGCTCAACGTCGCCCCACGATGGTGGACAGCCGCAGCACCGGCAGGGTGCCATCGAGCACCTGCGCGTCCACGCGCCGGAAGCTCGGGTTGGGCGTGGGGCGCACGACCACGCTCACGTCAAAACGGCGCCCGGCCTGCTCGCACGGCTGGGTGCTGTCGCCAATGTCGGGCATCTGGCGCGACAGGCGGGTCTTGATCAACTCGTTCTCGGCACACAGGTGCGCCAGCAGGACGTCGGACTGGCGCTGGGCGTTGTGCGTGAGCGCGCTGGTAGCCTGCAATCCGGCCATGAGCGCAATCGCCACGATGCCCAGCGCCACCAGCACTTCCACCAGCGTGAAGCCGCCCTGCGCAGCATGGTGGGGTGTGCGCTTCATGGCGAGGCCTCCACGGCAAAGGGGCGCAGCCCGTCGGTGGCCACGCGCAGGGCGCGCTCGGGGTGGTCTGCATGGCCCAGCAGCACCTGCTGCGGCCCGATCAACGGCTCGGGGCCCAGCAGCAAGGTGGCAGGCCCAATCACCTGCGTGCCCGGGCTCAGCCACTGGGCCGGGAGCTGGCCTACGGGCAGGCCATCAAAGCGAAAGCCCCCCGGCACTGCTTGCCAGCGCACTGCCAAGCCACTGGCGCGCGACTGTGCGCGGCCCGCTTCGAGCAGCGCGGCCAGCCGCTGTGCCTCGCGCTCCAGCAGCGTCTGCCCACTGTCGCGCAAGGCCAGACCCACGCCTGCACTGGCCAGCGCCATGATGGCAACGACCACCAGCAGTTCCAGCAGAGTGAAGCCACGTGTCCGTAGCAGGGCGCTGGTTTTCACTGCGACGTCACGCGGGTGCGCCAACGAGCGCCGCCGGGCCGCCCCAAGGCGCGAGGGCCCCCTTGGGGGGCAGAGAGCACACGCAGTGAGCGAACGTGGGGGCCACTGCTCACTGCCAACTGCCGATGTCGGCGTCCTTGCCTTCGCCGCCCGACTGGCCATCGGCACCGAACGACATCACATCGATTTCGCCCTTCACGCCGGGGCTGAGGTACTGGTAGGGGCGGCCCCAGGGGTCGTTGGGCAGCTTTTCGAGGTAGGGCTTCCAGTTCAGCGGCTGCGGGCCGGTGGTGGGCTTGGCAATCAGCGCCTGCAGGCCCTGCTCGGACGTGGGGTAGCGCTGGTTGTCCAGGCGGTAGAGCTTGAGCGCCTGCATGAGGTTGGTGACATCGGTGCGCGCCGCCGTGGTGCGCGCGTCGTCGGCGCGGTCAAGCACGTTGGGCACGATCAGCGCGGCCAGCACGCCGATGATGACCAGCACCACCATCAGCTCGATCAGGGTGAAGCCCTTGGCAAGGTGTCGGCGCGTGGAGCGGGCGAGGGACAGGGGGTAATTCATGGTGGCTGGCATTCGGTTGGGAACGTCGGGGGCATCCCGCGCATCGCGTGAATGATAATCGTGCGATGGTGACGAATTCACACAGCATCTGGGGCGTGCGTCTCACGACCCTGCTTATCTGGGCTCTGGCAGCAGCCAGCGCTGCGTATTGGGGGCTGCGACTGTCGGGCCCCTCCGCAAGGCTGGCGGTGCCCGCCATGGCACCCACGCCCCTTGCGCCCGATGCACAGGCCCTGGCGCGCCTGCTGGGCGCGGTGTCGGCGCAGGCACCCGTGGTGGCCTCGGCATCGAGCCGGTTCGCCCTGGTGGGCGTGCTGGCCGGCCGCGAGAGTGGTGGTGGTGCGGCGCTGATTGCCGTCGACGGCAAGCCTGCACGGCCGTACCGTGTGGGTGCCACCCTGGACGGCGGGCTGGTATTGCAGTCGCTGGGGCCCCGCCAGGCCCGCCTGGGGGCTGGGGTGGATGGCCCTGCGGCGCTGACGCTGGAGATGCCGCAGCGCCAGTAGGCCGGTGGGTAGGGGCTTTGTCTTTCCTTGCTAAACATGCGCGAAGCGCTGGATTGACGCGGAGGGGTGTATGCCCCTCCGCGTCAATCCATAGCTCCCTCTCTCACCCCGGATAGCTACACTCCGGGCGGTATCGGTAGATGCCTGCGCCACCGTTGTAGCTCCCTCTCTCACCCCGGATAGCTACACTCTTCTGTTTTCATCGGGCCGAAGTGCTCATTGTTGTAGCTCCCTCTCTCACCCCGGATAGCTACACTCGACATCGTTCACGACCTGCTGCCCAGCGCCGTTGTAGCTCCCTCTCTCACCCCGGATAGCTACACTCACATGATCGCAAGGCCGACCATGTACGGGGTTGTAGCTCCCTCTCTCACCCCGGATAGCTACACTCCCGGCAACGTCAAGCGCCGCCCGCGCCCAGTTGTAGCTCCCTCTCTCACCCCGGATAGCTACACTGCCCGGCCAGCTCGCCGTATTTGCGAATTGGTTGTAGCTCCCTCTCTCACCCCGGATAGCTACACTAGCGACCAGTCATTCGCAGACGCTGAGGCCGTTGTAGCTCCCTCTCTCACCCCGGATAGCTACACTGCGCTGCGCGCCTCCTGCTCAGCCCGCGCCGTTGTAGCTCCCTCTCTCACCCCGGATAGCTACACTCACGGGCATTAGCGGCTGTGGTGAGGGTCGGTTGTAGCTCCCTCTCTCACCCCGGATAGCTACACTCGTCATCGTCTGGCTGAATGGGGCGCTGACGTTGTAGCTCCCTCTCTCACCCCGGATAGCTACACTGACGGCCCATTACTTGCCCGTCAGAATTTCGTTGTAGCTCCCTCTCTCACCCCGGATAGCTACACTATGAAGCGTTGAAACCCGGCATCACGCTGGGTTGTAGCTCCCTCTCTCACCCCGGATAGCTACACTAACGGGTTCATCTACCTGGAAGACGAAGCTGTTGTAGCTCCCTCTCTCACCCCGGATAGCTACACTACACCGGCCAGCTGGTACACCTCGCCGACAGTTGTAGCTCCCTCTCTCACCCCGGATAGCTACACTGTGTGCGCTGGCTGCACCAGGAACGTTTCGGTTGTAGCTCCCTCTCTCACCCCGGATAGCTACACTGTATGGGCCAATGCGTCGGCGATGGCGGCCGTTGTAGCTCCCTCTCTCACCCCGGATAGCTACACTTTCGAGGCCGCCGGCTATTCCGTGACCGTGGTTGTAGCTCCCTCTCTCACCCCGGATAGCTACACTGTTTCACTGAGCGTCGTTGCTGCAATCGTCGTTGTAGCTCCCTCTCTCACCCCGGATAGCTACACTAGCCGGGGATGCCTTCTAGTCCGTTGATCAGTTGTAGCTCCCTCTCTCACCCCGGATAGCTACACTAAGAACCGACGCGGGATGCAACCGAAGCGGGTTGTAGCTCCCTCTCTCACCCCGGATAGCTACACTGCATCCTGTTCATGGCCAGCAAGTGGGATGGTTGTAGCTCCCTCTCTCACCCCGGATAGCTACACTCCAACTGGTGGGCGGTCTCGCGCGCCAGGCGTTGTAGCTCCCTCTCTCACCCCGGATAGCTACACTTGTGCGCGCGCAGGAACTCGATTTCGTCATGTTGTAGCTCCCTCTCTCACCCCGGATAGCTACACTACCGCGAGCTGTGGCTGTTCGGCAAGAGCAGTTGTAGCTCCCTCTCTCACCCCGGATAGCTACACTAGAACTTCGCTTTGCTGCGACTGGCAAAGAGTTGTAGCTCCCTCTCTCACCCCGGATAGCTACACTAGGCCCCCTCGAAACCCGCGCCCCGCCTGGCGGAGCGCGGGTTTTCGTTTTCTCAAAATGCCTTTCAGAACAGTGCCATCTGGTTGGCGTTGACCTTTTTCTCCTGAAACAGTGGCAGGCCGACGAGCAGTTTCATGCTTGCAAACTGCTTTTCTGTCACCGTCAGCATGCGCACCGAGCCTTCGGGCGGCAGGTTGGCCAGCAGGCGTTTCATGTGCTTTTGTTCGGCATCGGTGCCGTTGAGGATGCGGCCATACACCGAGAACTGGATCATGTCGTAGCCATCGTTGAGCAGAAAACGGCGGAACACCGTGTAGGCGCGCCGTTCGGCCCGGGTGACGACCGGGAGATCAAAGAACACCAGCATGCGCATAAATCGCCTCGTGTTCTGGGCCATGGCACGCGCTGCGCTACATCTCGAATCGGTGCTGGCGCAGTCCGATCAGGCACGGCATTTCCAGCACCTGTTCGCTGCCGCCGTCGTACAGCCGCGCCAGCGATTCGGCCGCCTGCTCGATGGAGGCCAGCACGGTCATCTGGCCCCGGGGCATGGCTACATCCACATTGAGCAGGCCCACCAGGGCCGCCTTGTCGGCGGGTAGCAGGTCGGCGTCTTCCTGCGCAGGGTGTTGCTGTGCCACGTGCAGATCGACCACGGGGCGATAGGGTTCGATCAGGTCGTCCGCCAGGTTGAAGGCGTTTTGCTCGCTGCTGTGAAACAGCCCAAAGCTGGGCAGCATGCCGTGCTGCACCAGCGCGCGGGCGCAGGCGCCGCGCATCACGGCGTAGCCGTAATCCAGCGCCGCATTGGTCCAGCGTGCCTGGCTGCGGTGGAAGCTGCGGCCAAAAATTTGCGGAAAGTAGTACGCGCTGGCCTGGGCTTCGAGGTTGCCGGCGTCGCCCGAGCGCACGCGGCGCGCGTAAGAGGCCAGCCGGTCGGCGCCCGGTACGCCCAGCATTTCCATGCAGCGCGCCTGGTTCTGGACTTTGGCTTGTACGATGCGTGTCCAGGCGCGCTTGGTGCTGGGCTTGTCCAGGCTCAGTTGCAGGCGCTGCATGCGCGTGGCGCGGCTGTGCTGCAAAAACGGCATGAACACGCCGTTGGGCTGGTGGTTGTCGCCCGTGCTGTACAGGCCGATGCCGTAGTCGGCGCAGGCCGATAGCACGGGATGTGTCAGCGTGATTTCGCGGTGGTTGAGCACGATGACGGCGATGTCTTCAAACGGCACTCGCGCGCTTTGCTCCTGCTCCACCACCAGCGCAAAATGTTCGCGCTTGAGCCGGGCGGGGCGGTTGATGACGACGCTACGCCAGACCACGGCGCACCTCCGGCGGGGCGGGATAGATGCGGCCCAGCACATCGACGTTGAATTTTTCCAGGGACAGAGCGGTTTTGACGCCGATGCCCCGAATCAAACCGTCTTTTCCGACAGATGCGGCACGGTCGTGCACCCACAAACTGATCGCTCCTGTAGAACGATCTGCACCAGAGTAATAACCTTGAAAAACCTCTTTCTTGAGCGTGATTCTCAAGAAGTCATTCGGATAAACCGAGAACAAGAACGCAAAGCTCTCATCAATCAGCGTCCATTCCTCTTCATCCTTGAACGCCACGATGGCCCGATTCGGCAATCCCGTCACCCGGTGGTGCACATACACCGGCACCAGATGGAATTTGCCCACCTTGGTGAAGACATCCACGCGCAGCATGCTGTCGTTCTTGGCCAGCCCGCCCCGGATGGGAATGCCCGTTTGCTTGACCACCCGCTTGACGCTGTGCACCAGGGGGCCGGTGGGCAGTCCGTTCTTGTCCGGTTTGTGCAGCGGGTTGCCGGGACCAAAGGCCTTTTCAGCCTTGCCCCCGTGGGCTTCCAGACGCTGGCGTATGGCGGCATACAGCCGTTCGTTGCGGTGGGGTTCGACGAGGGTATCCAGGTCCTGGAGCTTGAGGCTGGTCAGTACCACTTTTTCGATGACACTGCCTTTGGTCTCTGGGTGGGCAAGCAGCCGTTCTGGCTGGGCGTAAATGGTCTCTTTATGGACGGCGCCGCCATTGCGCCGTTGTGGCGCGCGAGACACGAACAAGGTCCGCAGCCGATTCAAGTCGTTGTCTGCATACGTGCCCAGGCGCTGCATATCCTCGCGCAGCGCCGCAAGATCGTCGGTGAAAAGGTGGGCCTTCAATTCGTGGCTGAAATGTGGCCATGGCTCGGGGAAGTGCTGCCGCCCCCGGTCGAAGGCGGCCGGGTTCACGATTTCGCCCGTCTCGGGGTCGGGGAAGCCCTCCTGCAGAAAAGCCAGTTCCTTGCGGCGCGCATAGTCGGCCAGCGCCTTGACCATGCCGTGCGTACAGGCTGCCACCACGGCAGCGTCGAGGGCATGGTGGCGGTCGCTGTCCGAGCGCACTTTGGTCAGCCCCCAGCGGGCGCGCAAAAAGGATGTGAGCTGCCCATTGACGACCACGCAGCGGCGGTTGGTTTCACCGTCTGCTCGGGGTGTCAGTTGCAGGTGTTCTTCGACATAGTTCTTGAAGAACTTGCAGATGTAGCGCGTGTCGTTGAGGTTGCGGTCAATGAAGCCGCTGGATTCCTCAGGGCCATAGTTCTTGCGCAACAGTCGGCTGCGCTTGGCCATGCGATAGGCCTTGTTGCCTTGCACCCAGGCCACGAAGGCGCGCCAGCGGTCGCCGTCTTCGCCGCCCGGGAAGCCCGTGAGGTATTCAAATGCAGTGCGGTTGCCCTTGTTCTGGTTCTCGCGTGTGAGCACCAGCACCTTGTTGTTCTTGCTGTCGTCGTAGCTGCGCGAATAGGGCAGGGCATGATCCACCTGGGCGTAGTTGGGGTCGTCCAGCACACGCTGTATGTCCAGCGCCTGCTGGCTGTAGGCGCACTGGCCCAGTTGTTCGCGGTAGAGCATCCATTTTTCAAACGCTGCTGCTTTGGGTTTGTAGCCAAAATCCCTTTCAAAGTCGGTGCGGGCCTTTTCGTTGCGGTCGCGGAACTCCTCTTGCGCCTTCTTGACCTTGTTGCGCTCATCCAGCGGGCGCGACAGATCGCGTGCCATCTCGATGTGCACGGCCATGGGGCTTCCGTATTCGCGAACCAGGGCGTTGACCACCTTGCGCGCCTGGTTCAGTGCACGCAGCACCACGGGGTTGCGCGGGATGTTGGCATCTTCCCGGAATTGCATCGAGCCCACGCGGTCGTTCTTGCCGAACTTGCGCTGCGCTTCATAGAACGGCGGCAGGCAAAGGCGTTTGGCTGCATCGGGGCTGACGCGCTGGCTATGGTGGCCGTACTCAGGAATCTGCGCGATGGCCTCGTCGTAGCGCGCCCCGGCCTCCATGAGGGGCACGATGCGGCGCAGGGCCTTGAGCGACAGGCTGGAGAATTTGTCGAAGCTGATTTTTTCCAGAACTTCGATGCATGCATCGGGCTCGGGCAGAGGCAATTGGCGCAGCTGCTGCGTTATCTCGGCGCCATCCTTGTAAACACTGAGCACCGTGGCGATCCGGTCCAGCAGATTGGGGTTGCCTTCCAGGGCGGGCAGGCTGATGCGCTGCCACAGGGATGGCTGCTCCTTGAAGGCTTCGCGCAGTTCGTGCCATGCGGGCAGTTTGACCAGAATCTGGTCTTCAGGGTCTTTGGCCTTGTCCGCTTCGGCCTGTGCACGGCTGGGGTAGGCCAGGCCGCCAAAGCGCAGGTCATCGCCCCAAAGGCCCGCTTTGACGAGTGCGGTTTTCAGCGTTTTGTATTTGAAGCTTTCGGTTTGATAGGGCAGCGGCAGTGCTGCCTTGCGCTCGGCTTCGTTCAAGGGGCGTGAGCGGCCATCGACCACGATGCGCAGGTTGTTGAGCCGGGTCAGCCACACATGGCGTTCGGCAGAAAAGCTGGCTTTGGGAGCGCGGTATTCGTCTTTTTCAAACGTGCACTTGCCCAGCATCTTGAGAAGGTCGGCACCGGCCAGCGCCGGTTTCTGCTGCCAGAACAGGCCGCTGCGATGGTCACCGTTCCCGAGGATGAGGGCCTGGAAGCGCTCGCTGGCGTGAGGATTGTCGAGGCGGCGCTGGCTTGCGAAGAGCAGTGCCAGTTCTTCACCCAGCAGTACACGCGACAGCGCCTTGTCATACTGACCGCCCTTGTTGCGCTGGGCGTCGGGGAACTCGGCCAGCACCATTTCGGCGGCACTGCGGTAGCCCTTCGCACGCATGCGCGCCGCCGTGTCTTTCAGTCCCTTTTTGACCCGTCCGCCTTCGGCGTCGCTGTCGGCCTTGGCTTCTTCGGCCTTGCTGGTCCAGTGAAAGCCGCGGTGCTTACAGAGGTGGTAAATCACTCGTGCCCATTCCAGCGGCGTGAGCAGGCGATCCAGCCCCTGGCGGCGTAGTTCCCAGGCGCTGTCGGTGAACGAAGGGATTTGCACAAATAACTTGGCATCCTCAATCAGGCCTTCGCGCTTGAGCAGGCGTGCCAGTTGCGTCAGACGCCATGCGCGGCGGTACAGGCGACGGCGCAGCAGGCGCGCCTGGCGGCGTGTCAGGTTGAGCGGGTCGCCCTCCTTGGCTGTTTCGGCTTTGTCGAAACAGCGCACACCGAGATCGATGATGCGTTGCGCATCCATCACAGCCCAGCCGACTGAGGCAATGCCAATATCCAGCCCAAACACGTGCTGTGCCATGAGATCCCCTTGCTATACTCTGCACCGATTGTGGTTATCCGGGGTGAGAGCCGTTGCTGCAATAAGGAGGGGTCGCAAGACCCCGTCCGTACCCAAAAGCCTGGCAGGGAAACCTGTCAGGCTTTTTCTTTTTGCAGCAATTTAACCCAGATCACTGCATTTGCACCATTTTGGGGCATGGTTCTTCGGGCAAGAAGGCTGTCAGTAACTCCGCCCGCCCTTGTACATCGCATGCTGGCGCCGTTGCAAGGTAGTGACCTCACCCAGGCGCGCCATGGCTGCGCCGGCGTGTGCGTGCGTGATGGCCAGGCCCAGCGCGTCGGCGGCGTCCTGGCCGGGCAGGCCGGGCAGGCTGAGCAGGCGGCGCACCATCTCCTGCACCTGGCTCTTGGCAGCGCGGCCATGGCCGACCACCGCCTTTTTCATCTGCAACGCGGTGTATTCGGCCACGGGCAGGTCGCGCGCCACCAGCGCCGTGATGCAGGCGCCGCGCGCCTGGCCCAGCAGCAGCGTGGACTGCGGGTTGACGTTGACGAAGACGATCTCCACCGTGGCCACGTCGGGCTGGTAGCGCGCCGCCACCTCGCCAATGCCGTCAAACAGCACCTTCAGGCGACCGGGCAGGTCGCCCAGCGCCATCTTGTGGGTGCGGATGGTGCCGCTGGCCACATAGCGCAGTTGGTGGCCTTCCACGTCGAGCACGCCAAAGCCGGTGGTTTGCAAGCCGGGATCGATGCCAAGGATTCTCATTTGCTATTGATTTGGTAGCTTTTTGCGCTTGTCAGATAAGCGCTGGAGGCCATTTTGGCTCATAAACCGAAATACCAGCGCACCGAATGGAAGAACACCGGCGCGGCGAAGCACAGAGCGTCCACACGGTCGAGCAGGCCGCCCGCGCCGGTAACCGACTGGCCCTGCATGCCCCAGCTGGTGATGCCCCGGTCGCGCTTGAGCGCCTTCATCACCAAGTGCCCCAGACTCCCGGCCACGCAGGCCAGCAGGGCCATGCCCAGCGCCTGCCCGGGCTTGAAGGGCGTGATGAACGACAGCACCCCGCCCACCAGTCCGCCCACGGCCACGCCGGCCAGCCAGCTCGCCCACTGGAAGCTCTGGCTCACCTGCGGAGCCACCGGCAGGTGTGGAAAGCGCCGCCCCAGCAGGTGTTGCACCACCATGCAGGTCTGCACCACGAGCACCAGGTAGAACACCAGAAAGGCGCCCCGGCCCGGCTCCTGCCCGGGAAAATCGAGCAGCAGCAGCGCCGACACATGGCTCATGCCGTACACGCAGACCATGATGCCCCATTGCAGCTTGGCGCTGCGCTCCAGGAAGCGCTGCGGGTCGTTGGCCAGCGCGCTCACCACGGGCAGCGCCAGGAACACATAGACCGGGATGAACACCGTGAACAGGTCGAAATGCCGTGTGCCCACCAGCACGAACTGCACCGGAAGCACCACGAAGAAGGCCAGCACCAGACTGCGGTGGTCGCCGCGCCGTGTGGGCGAGAGCGTGATGAACTCGCGCAGCGCAAAGAAGGCCACCAGAGCAAACAGCACCGTGGCCGCCGTGTCGCCCAGCGCCCAGCCCACCCAGAACACCGTGGCCATGGCCCAGGAGGTCTGCAACAGGCCGCGAAAGTGCCGCGCGGCGGTCTTGCGCGTGGCGGCGGCGTCCGCGTCGCCATCGGGCACCTCGCGCAGGTTGCGCAGGAAGGCCCAGAGCGTCACCAGTGACAGCACGCCGAACACGACGAGGAACAGCGCCCCGATCTGCTGCGTGGTGGTGAGGTTGCGCAGGAAGGTATTCATTCACACCTCCCGCAGTGCCATGACGGCGCGCCGCGCGCGGTCCAGGAAGGGGCGGCGCTCTTCGCCCGGCGCCAGTTCGATGGGCGCGCCAAACGTCACAGAGCACAGGATGGGCACGGGCACCACCTCGCCCTTGGGGATGACGCGCTGCACGTTGTTGATCCAGGCGGGCACCAGCACCACCTGCGGAAACATCTGTGCCAGCCGGAACAGGCCCGACTTGAAGGGCTGCGGGTCGTCGCCATGGCCGCGCGTGCCCTCGGGGAAGAGGATGATCGAGTCCCCACTTTCGAGCGCACGCACCAGCGGCGCCAGCGGGTCGCCCTCGGGCAGCGCGGCGCGCAGGGCCTCGGGGCTGGGCGGGATGGGGGGCGNNNNCACTGGCGGGGGCGCCGCCCGGGGCTGCTGGAGGCGTCGCCTGGCGCTCCACGTAGATGGCGTTGAACACGGCGGTGGTGATCCACTGCCGGAAAGGCGTCTTCGTCCAGTAGTCGCGCGCGGCAATGGGCCGGGTGATGCTGCGCAGCTCCTCGGGCAGCGCGGCCCAGATCATCACCAGGTCGGCATGGCTCTGGTGGTTGGCGAAATAAATGCGCTGCTCCGCCTTGGGAGGGCAGCCGTACCAGCGCGCCTGCGAGCCGGTGAGCACGCGCACCAGGCCCAGCAGGAAAAATCCCATCAACTTGGCAAGCATGGGGGGATGATAGGGCGCTACGGGCCGGTGTTCCGGACTTTCTGCCTCAGTGCCCGGCAGGGGGTGCGAGTGTGGCGAGCAGACCCCGGCAGGTGTCCTCCACGATGTCCAGCACCTGCTCGAAGCCTGCTGCGCCGCCATAGTACGGGTCGGGCACCTCGCGGGCGCCGGTGGTGCTGCAGAAGTCGGTGAGACGGCGCAGGCGGTGGTGCTGCCCGGGTGGGCACAGGGGGCGGGCGTGGGCTTCGTTGGCGGCGTCCATGACCAGCACTAGGTCGAATTCCTCGAAATCGCGGGCCACAAGGCGGCGCGCCCGCTGGGCCGAGAGGTCGTAACCGCGCCGCGCGGCATGCTGCTGGGCGCGCTCGTCGGGAGGCTCGCCCACGTGGTAGCCATGCGTGCCGGCCGAATCCACGGTGACCTGTGCGGCCAGGCCGGCGTCGGCCACCAGTTTTTCCAGCACGCCGTGGGCGGTGGGGCTGCGGCAGATGTTGCCCATGCAGACCATGAGGATGCGGACGGGGCCGGCCTCCGTGCGGTGGGCCAGGTGGGCCAGGGCGGGGAGCGAGGGGGCGTGGGGCATGGGGCGGACAGGAAAAAGGTTCAAGGGGATGGCGAAGCGGCGCGCTGTGCGCGCAGCGCGCCGGGGCTCTGGCCCAGGTGTTGGCGCATCAGCCGGCCCAGGCTGGCGGCGCTGGACAGGCCCATCTCGTCGGCGATGGCGGCCAGGCTGTGGTGGGAGTGTTGCACGCGCCACTGGGCGTGCTCCAGGCGCAGGCGCGTCCAGTGTTCGTGCGCGCTCACGCCAAAGCGCTCCTGGAACAGCCGGTCCAGGTGGCGGCGCCCGATGCCGATGCGCCGCGCCAGTTCGGGAATGCCCATGGGCTCGCCCAGCGCGCTGCGCATCAGCGCGATGGCGCGCGAGAGATGCCGGCCCAGGCTGGGGTCGCCCTCCATCGAGCGCAGGGGGTGCGCCGGGTGGCGGGGTTCGTCCACCAGCATGTCGGCCAGGCCCTTGCAGGCACGCGCGCGGCCGCAGTGGCGTGCCAGCAACTCCACCGCCATGTCGATGGCGGCGGTGCCGCCGGCGCAGGTGATGCGGTCGCGGTCGAAGCAGTAGATCAGCTCGCCGCGCACCGCGATGCGCGGGAAGGCGCTGCGGAATTCGGCCACGTGGCGCCAGTGCAGCGCCACCTCGTGGCCGCGCAGCAGCCCGGCCCGCGCCAGCAGGAAGCTGGCGTTGTCGATGGCCACCAGCGGCAGCCCGTGGCGGCTGGCGGCGCGCAGCACGGGGGCATAGGCACTGGCCAGGGCCATAGACTTCTCCACCGTGCGGCTGCCGAACACCACCAGGTAGTCGTACGCGCTCCAATCCACCTCGGCGGGCGTGGCGTCCATCTCCACGCGCACACCGCTGCTGGAGGTGACGCTCTGCCCGTCGATGCCCAGCAGCGTCCAGGCGCAGTGGCGCTGGCGGCTGCGGTCCGCGTCGTCGGCCGAAAAGCGCAGCTTGTCCAGGAAGCCGCCGAACGGCAGCAGCGTGAACTCTGGCAGCGGCAGCAGCAGCAGGCGCACGTCGGGCCGCTGCGGCGCCGGTTCGGGGGAGGGATGCGCGGCCATGCAGGTGAGAAAATGTCCAGATCGGTCGCAATATAAGCCAGATCGGAGCATAGCAAAGGCGTACCGCCGGCCTAGACTGCACGGCGTCTGGAACGTTCTTTTCGGAGTGCAGCAATGGCCTGGTCCCTGTGGTGGGTGTATCTGCTGGCGTCGGTGGGCCTGTCGCTCACCCCTGGCCCCAACAGCCTGCTGGTGCTGGCGCACGGCGCGCTGCACGGGCGCCGGCGCACGCTCTGGACCATCGCGGGCGGCGCTCTGGGTTTCGCGCTGCTGATCGGCCTGTCCATGCTGGGCATCGGCGCACTGCTGCGCGCCTCGGCCGACGCGCTGGTGCTGCTCAAATGGGGCGGCGGCGCTTACCTGGTGTGGCTGGGCATCCAGCTCTGGCGCGCCCCGCCGCTGCAGCTGGACATGCCCGAGATCGACGGCCAGCACGGCCCCGTGCGCCGCTCGGTGATGTTCCGCCAGGGCCTGCTCGCGGCCATCTCCAACCCCAAGGCCCTGCTGTTCTACGGCGCCTTCCTGCCGCAGTTCATCGAGCCGGGGCGCAGCCTGTGGCTGCAATACGTGGTGATGGCGGGCACTTTTGGTGTGATCGAGTGCGTGGTGGAGTTCGGCCTGGCCAGCCTGGCGCACCGCGTGCGCCCGTGGCTGCGGCGTGTGGGGCGGCGCTTCAACCAGGGCTGCGGCGTGCTGTTCGCGGTGATGGGAGCAGCGCTGCCGCTGACGAACTGAGGCGCTGAGCGTCAGGGCAGCTCGGCGCTCCCCATGCGCGCCAGGATGGTGCGCGTGCGCCCGCTCAGGTAGGCCGAGTTCGGCGTTTTCTCAAAGCGCTTGGGTGCGGGCAGCATGACGGCCAGGCGTGCGGCCTCGTGCGGGGTCAGCTGGGCGGCGCTTTTGCGGTAGTAGTGCTGTGCGGCGGCCTCGGCGCCGAACACGCCGTTGCCCCATTCCACGTTGTTCAGGTAGATCTCCAGGATGCGTTCCTTGCTCAGGAACTGCTCCAGCGCCAGCGTGAGCACGAACTCCTGCCCCTTGCGCACGAGGGTGCGCTCACCCGAGAGCAGCAGGTTTTTGGCCAGCTGCTGGGTGATGGTGGAGCCGCCGCGGATCTTGGGGGCGCGCACGGGTTTGTCGGGCGTGCGGGCCTGGGCCTTGGCGATCTGCGCCTCGGCCTTGGCGTTGCGCTCCCAGGCTTTTTCGATGGCATTCCAGTCCACGCCCTCGTGGTTGACGAAGCCGTCGTCCTCCGAGGCGATCACGGCGCGCTTGAGGTGGCCGCTGATCTGTGCGTAGGGCACCCACTGCTGGCGCCAGCGCAACGGGCCGTCGCTGGCGAGCTGCGCCCAGGCTTCGGAGCGCTGGAAGGTGGTGGATTCGGGGTTGAGCACCGCCATGGCGGCGATGCGCAGCACGAAGAACAGCTCCAGGGCGAGCGCCGCGATCGCGACGAGGCCGATCCAGCGTAGCAGGGCTTTCATGGGACGGGGCGTGCGTGGGGTGTCAGTGTGCGGCCATCAGCGCGCGCAACTCGGCCAGCACCTGTGGGCCGGGCGGGCGTACGCCGCGCCAGATGCGGAAGGCTTCGGCCGCCTGCTCCACCAGCATGCCCAGGCCGTCGCGCGGCGTCGCGCCATGCTGGCGCGCCCAGCCGAGGAAGCTTTCGGCGGCGGGGCCATACATCATGTCGTAGGCTAGGCTGCCGGGGCGCAGCACATGCGCGGGCACGGGCACCTCGGCACCCGCCAGGCTGCTGGCCGTGGCGTTGATGATGAGGTAAAAATCCTGCTCCAGCACTTGTGGAGACTGCGCTGATAGCTCTGTTTTTTGTAGCGCTGCAAGCGCGGCATGCGATTGCACCAGCGCCTGCGCGCGCTCCAGCGTGCGATTGGCCACCACCACGCGGCGCGGTCCGGCCGCCAGCAGCGGGCCCAGGGCCCCGGCCGCCGCGCCGCCCGCGCCCACCAGCAGCACGTCACGTCCCGCCAAGGCGAAACCGGCTCCCTGTTCGATGTCGGCCACCAGTCCCAGGCCGTCGGTGTTGTCGGCGTGGATACTGCCGTCGGCCTGAAAGCTCAGCGTGTTGGCCGCGCCTGCCAGGTGCACGCGTTCGCTGCACACAGCGGCCAGGGCCGGGGCTTCAAACTTGAAGGGC
>DMZZ01000004.1:0-3270 GCA_003484805.1 Comamonadaceae bacterium
GCACCGCCGATGGCGACTGGCGCTGGATTCTCGACATCGGCCTCGCCGCCCAGCGCGGTGCCGATGGCTGCCCACGCAGGCTGGTGGGCATCAACCAGGACATCACCGAGCAGAAGGCCGCCGAGGCCAGCCTGCGCGCCAGCGAGGCCTACAACCGCAACCTGCTGGCCGAGCAGCAGATGATCTTTGACAACGCCCCCAACGGCATCATCTACACGGCCGATGGCGTGATCCTGCGGGTCAACCGGCGCATGGGAGAGTTTCTCGGCTATCAGCCCGAAGAGCTGATCGGTCAACCCGGCAGCGTCATTTACCACTCCCCTGAAAAATACGCCGAGTTCGGCGCCATGGTGGGGCCCTTGCTGGGCACCGGCAAGGATGTGAATGTGGAGTGGGATTTTGCGCGCAAGGACCGGGGTAATTTCGTGGCCCAGGTGTCCGGGCGCGCCATCCATGCGGCCGACCACCGCAAGGTGACCATCTGGGTGTTCGAAGACATTGCCGAGCGCAAGGCCACAGAGCGTGCCATGGCCGAGGCACGCCGCGTGGCCGAGGAGGCCGCCCAGGCCAAGAGCGAGTTCCTGGCCAACATGAGCCACGAGATCCGCACGCCCATGAACGCCATCATCGGCATGTCGCACCTGGCGCTGCAAACGCAGCTCGACCCGAAACAGCGCAATTATGTGGAGAAGGCGCACCGCTCGGCGGTCAGCCTGCTGGGCATCATCAACGACATTCTCGATTTCTCGAAGGTTGAGGCCGGAAAGATGGTGCTCGAGCAGACCGGTTTCCAGCTCGACGAGGTGATGGACCATCTCTCCAACCTGATCGGCCTCAAGACCGAGGACAAAGGCCTGGAGTTGCTCTTCAGCGTGCCGCCCGACATTCCCGGCGAACTGGTGGGCGACCCACTGCGCCTGGGGCAGATCCTGGTGAACCTGGGAAACAACGCGGTGAAGTTCACCGAGCGGGGCGAGGTGGTCATCGGCATCGAAAAGACGGCCGAAGATGCCCTGGGCGTTGAACTGCACTTCTGGGTGCGCGACACCGGCATTGGCATGACGCCCGAGCAGTGCGACAAGCTCTTCCAGCCCTTCAGCCAGGCCGACAGCTCCACCACGCGCCGCTACGGTGGCACCGGGCTGGGCCTGGCCATCTCCAAGGCGCTGGTCGAACAGATGCACGGCCGCATCTGGGTGGAGAGCACGCCCGGTAAGGGCTCGGTCTTTCACTTCACGGCGCGTCTGGGCCTGCAGGACAAGGCCGCAGCGCCCCGCCGCCTGGGCCGCGAAACCCTGCAGAACATGCGCGTGCTGGTGGTGGACGACAACGCCTGCGCCCGCGAGATCACCGCACGCATTGCCCAAAGCCTGGGCCTGCAGGTGGACACCGCCAACGACGGCCCGGAGGCCCTCGCTGCGGTCGCCGACGCGCAGCAGCACGGCAAGCCCTACGACCTCGTGCTGATCGACTGGAAGATGCCCCTGATGGATGGCATCGAAACCCTGCGCCATATGCACGAGAGGCAAATGCTCCATGTTCCGGCCACCATCATGGTCACCGCCTACGGCCGCGAGGAGGCCCTGGGCGCTGCCGAACGCCAGGGGGTGGCGCTCAAGTCGGTGCTGACCAAGCCGGTCATGGCCAGCCAGCTCCTGGATGCCATTGGCTGCGCCATCGACCGCAAGGGGCTGACGGAAAACCGTGCCACGCTGATGGCGCAAGACAGCCAGGAAGCCATGCGCCAGCTGGCAGGCGCCCGCCTGCTGCTGGTGGAAGACAACGAAATCAACCAGGAACTGGCGCTGGAGTTGCTGCGCCATGCCGGTGTCGAGGTGGTGCTGGCCACCAACGGCCGTGAGGCGCTGGACCTGCTGGCGCACGATGCGTGCTTTGACTGCGTGCTGATGGATTGCCAGATGCCCGTGATGGACGGNNACGGCTACGAGGCCACGCAGCTCATTCGCGCCCATCCATCGTTGCAGACGCTGCCCATCATTGCCATGACCGCCAACGCCATGGCGGGCGACCGGGAGCGGGCGCTCGCCATCGGCATGAACGACTACATCGCCAAGCCGCTGGATGTGGGCAGCATGTTCAGCACCATCGCGCGCTGGGTGGGGCAGGGCACACCCACGCGCAGTAGCACAGCGCCTAAGGCTGCGGCCGTGGCGCCCCCCGTGCAGGCGCCAGCGCCTGCCGCACCCGCCCTGCCACCGCTGCCCGGCATCGATACCCGCGCCGGGCTGACCACCACCATGCACAACGAGAAGCTCTACCGCTCGCTCTTGACCAAGTTCCATGCCGGGCAGGTGCGGTTCGTGGAGACCTTCCGCGCTGCCCAGGCTCAGGGTGAGGCTTCGGCGCCCGAACGGGTGGCGCACACGCTCAAGTCGGTGGCGGGCAGCGTGGGTGCGCGTAGCGTGCAGGCGGCCGCGGCCGACCTGGAGCGTGCCTGCCGGGCCGGAGAATCCGCGCCGCGCATTGATGCCCTGGTGGATCGGGTGGTTGCCGAACTGGCCCCGGTGCTCGCCGGACTGGAACCCCTGTTGGTGCCCGCCGATGAATCCCGGGAGGCGGAGCCAGTGCTGGACCCTGTGCGGGTGGCTGCGTTCAGGCAGCAGTTGCTCGATCTGTTGGCTGCGGGCGATTCGGGCTCACTTGACCTGATCGGTGGCGACAGGGGTCTGCTGGCCGCCGCTTACCCCGAGCAGCACCAGGCGATTGAATCGGCGATGCAGGGCTTTGATTTTGAAGCCGCGCTCGACCTGATCCGTGCCGAACCAGCGTAGGGCCTAGCGCTGCCGGGCCACGAAGCGGTTGCGCCCGGCGCTCTTGGCCTCGTACAGTGCGGCATCGGCCAGGTCGACCAGTGCCTGCGGGCTCTCGTCGGCCTGCGGCACCAGGGTGGCCACGCCCAGGCTGATGGTGACGTGGCTGTGTGTGGCCGAGTGCGCGTGCGCCAGCCCATGCGCCAGTACGCCCGTGCGCATCTGTTCGGCCAGAAGGGATGCACCCGCGCTGTCGGTGCCGGGCAGCACACCGGCAAACTCCTCGCCGCCGCAACGCGCAACCAGGTCGGTGGGCCGCGTCACGCTGGACGCCAGGGCCCTGGCTACCTGGATCAGACATTGGTCGCCCTGGGGGTGGCCGTAGTGGTCGTTGTAGGCCTTGAAGTGGTCGATATCGATCGAGACGAGCGAGATGGGCGCCTGCTCGCGCGCTGCCCGGCGCCATTCCAGCGCCAGAAAATCGTCGAATCGGCGCCGG
>DMZZ01000361.1:0-9748 GCA_003484805.1 Comamonadaceae bacterium
CAAAAAGGCAGTGGGCATTGCGCCCCGCGTTCTTGGCCTGGTACATGGCCGCATCGGCGCGCCGCAGCAGGTCCTGGATGCTGGCGTTGTGGTTCCGGAACAGGCAGATGCCTATGCTGGCGCTGCCGAAATACATCTGCCCGTCCAGCAGGCAGGGCTGTGCTACGGCGGACAGGATGTCGCGTGCCAGCGCCTGTGCCTGTGCCAGTGCGGCGGTCTCGTCGGCCGAAAGGGCATCGGTCAGAACGACAAACTCGTCACCGCCGATGCGCGCGACGGCATGGGGGGCTTGCACGGTCTGGCGCAGCCGATGCGCCATCTCGACCAGGTACTGGTCGCCCACTTCGTGGCCCAGGGTGTCGTTGATGGCCTTGAAGTGGTCCAGGTCGAGCAGCAGCACCGCGCGGTGCTGGTCGTCCTCGCGGCTGGCTGTCAGGGCCGTCTGAATGCGCTCGCGCAGCAGGCGGCGGTTGGGCAGGTCGGTCAGCGGGTCGTAGTAGGCCAGCCGGTAGATGGCCTCTTCGTTGGCCGCCAGGCGCTGCTGCATCGCCTGCAGGTCGGCCAGCACTTCGCAGATTTCGTCTTGCCCCTGCACGACGATGGGTGTGTCCAGTCGGCCGTCGGCAATGTGGTGAAACACCTGGGACACCTGGCGCAGCGGGCGCACGATGGAGCGGATCAGCATCACCCCCAGAAACCCCAGCACGACCATGGAGAGCACCAGTGCGCCCACGGCCAGGCTGCGGGTTTGCTCGTAGCGCTGCACGCCCGAGGCGTATTCCGCATGGGCGCGGTCGAATTGCAGGTCGATCAGCGCCTGGACTTCCGGACTGGCTCGCTCATACAGCAGGCGCGCCTTGGTGGCCAGGCGCTGGGTGTCCTGGTAGTCGAGGTTGCGCAGGGCCGCCAGGGTCGGCATGACGGCGTCGCGCAGGTACTGCTCGCGGCGCTGGGCAAAGTGGTCGGCCAGTGCAGACTCCAGCGGGCCTTTGGTGGTGGCGGCATAAGTGGACCACAACTGGTCGATGGTCGCCATGTTGGTCTCGATGACGCGCACGGCCTTGCCGGCAAAGTCCGGGTGCAGGGTGGTGCGGGCCGGGCTGCTGGCCGTTTGCGCCAGTGCAATCTGCAACTGGTGCTGGTTGGCCAGCATCAGCTGCGAGATCTGGCCCAGGGTGCGCACGGGTTTCATCCGGTCCTCGTACACCACATGCAGGCTCTCGTTGGAAGCAGCCAGGCCCTGGATGCCCGAGGTGGCCAGCAAGGCGCTGACCAGCGCCGCCAGCACCATCATGGCCGCCAGGCGCGTGCCGATGCGAAAGCGCGAGAAAAGATGGTGTCCGACGCCCTGTGGGCTGCCCACCGCAACCATGTCGGCCGAGAGCGTATCCAGTGGAAGCGATGCCATGGTCATGGCGTAGCCCCGGGAGCGCCGCAGCGCATGGACCCGTCCGCCAGGGAGCAGGATCCGGGCGTCCACAAGGCAAGCGATAGAACAAAAGAGGTGATGCCGAACATTGGGATGAAACCCGGGGCGTGGGGCCATGGGTTTGTGCGAGGCGTGTTCGGAGCCCCGGATTCTGAACAGCCGGGGGCACGGGCTGTTCAGTTATGTGTAAGTTTTGATTCTGAGTCGTCGATGGTATGTGTGCATACGTGAAAACCCCATGACAACGATCATTTTTTCGGACTGTTGTGCAGGCTGTCGCAGGTCTGGATGACTTCCCGTGCCAGTTCGGCCAGTTTGCGCCGCTGCGAGCGTGACGAGGCGCGCAGCAGCTCGAAGGCTGCAGCGCGCTGCAGCCGGTACTGCACCATGGTGATGCCGGTGGCGACATTGATGTCGCGGTCGCCGTCGAGCGCCTTCTGGAGCTGGGTGCGCGTCTGGCGCAGCTCATCGAGTTCGCGGGCGCGCCGCAGGCCCGCCTCCACGGCAGGCCGGATCTGCGCCACATCCAGGGGCTTGACCAGGTAGCCCATCGCGCCCAGGCCTGATGCGCGTTCGACGGTCTGCGCGTCGCTGTAGGCGCTGAGCATGAGAAAGGGAATGTGGTCGAGGTCGCGCAGGCGCTGGGCCAGCTCCAGTCCGTCGCGCCTGGGCATGCGCATGTCCACGATGGCCATGTCCGGGCGCAGCCCGCTGGTGAGCATCGCCTCGGCGTCGTCCACAGACTCTGCGGTGCTGACCTGGTAGCCCGCATCGCGCAGGCCACTCGCCAGGGTGGCCAGGATGAGGCGGTCATCGTCCACCAGCAACAGGTGAACGGGGTTGGCGGGGGGTGCGTTAGACATGGCGTGGTGCGTCGCTGGATTCGAGGTATATGACAGGAGGAGCCAGTTCAAGGTGGAGCACGGCCCAGTCGCCCCTCTGGGCACGGGTCAGCTGGGCGCCGCTGCGCGGCATCAGCGCCGCCACCAACCCCAGGCCGCCGTGGGATTCTGCCGCGAATTCCGGCCAGCGGCCGGGGTTGGAGATGGTGATCTGAACGCTGCCCGCCTGCAATCCGTCATGCAGCCGGATGCGCACATCCTGCTGGGCCTTGCCGCCATGCTTGACCGCGTTGAGGATCAGCTCGTTGAGCACCAGCGCCACGGGCACGGCTTCGGCGGGAACCACGTAGCAGGCTTTCCACCAATGCGGCGTGTCCACATGGATGGGGGTGTTCCAGAGCGATTCGATGCCGCCCGCAATGGCGCAGATCAGGTCGCTCAGGCGCACCCGGTCGGCCGTGGTGCTGCCCTGTAGTCCGTGGATGACGGCAATGCTGTGCACCTGGCCGATGACCTGGTTGATGGGGCCGTGCAGCCGCGGGTGCTTCTGGTCGAGCGTGCGCAGCATGCCCATCACGCCCTGCAGGTTGTTCTTGATGCGGTGGTGCACCTCCTGCACCAGGGCTTCGCGGTGGGCCTGCTCCATCTGGCGGCGTTGTTCTTCCTGCTGGCGCAGGGCGGTGATGTCGGTCAGCGTGAGCACGTAGTGCGTGATGCGGGCGTGGTGGTTCCGCACCGGGCTCAGGGTGATGCACACGGGGAACAGCTCGCCCGACTTGCGGCGGTGCCATTCGCGGCGCTGCAGGTTGTGTGCAGGCGCGAAGTCCACCGAGGCGGGGGGGATGGCTTCGGGCGCGGCGTCCGGCGGCGCAAGAACGAAGTGCGGTGTGCGGCCCAGCACCTCATGCAGTGCGTAGCCCGAGGTTCTGAGGAATGACTGGTTGGCCTGCAGGATCACCGAGCGCTCGTCGGTGATCAGAAGACCCTCCTGGCACTCGAAGGCAATGGCGGCCACGCGCAGCGCAGCCTTCTGGTGTCTGCGTTCGGCCATGTAGGCCGCCAGCGACATGCCCACCAGCGCCAGAATCATCATGTACGACCAGTAGCCAAAACCCTGGCTGCCGTCGAGGTCGCGTGCAAAGAAGCCCATGCGGTGGGAGGTGCCCCACAGCGCCTGCAGCGCGATCATGCACAGCAGGCCCACGGTGCCGAACATGCCCAGGCGCACGCCCACCCAGGTGATGAACAGGAACATCCAGTAGGCGTTGGCCACCGGGTCCAGCCTGTCGCTGTGCCAGTCCGAGAAAATGGCCAGGCCCGCCAGGAAGGTCAGCACGTACGCGAGCGTGCCTTCGGGAATGCGGTACTGCGTGGCGCTGCGCTGCAGCTGGCGCTGCCACGACAGGATCAGGGGCGTGACGAGCACGATGCCGAGCGCATCCCCCATCCACCAGCGCAGCGCGTGGGGCGCCCAGTCGGCGGTACCGATCTGGCCGGTCAGGAGCAGGCCGGTGCTGCCTGCCAGGGTGCCTGCACCCGCACCCACGCAGCAGCCCAACGCGAACAGCCTGCGGCAGCCGGCGAACGTGGCGCACTGCGCCTCGAAATCCGGTTGTCGGCGCAACAGCCAGGCACCCAGGGATGCCGAAGCGGTGGCCGCCAGCGCTTCGATGATCGCCCGGTCGGGCGGCGTGCCGCTGGCGGCCTGGGTGAGCAGGCTGCCCACCAGCACGCTGGCCGCCATGTGCGGGCCCCCCATCAGCAGCAGGGCCAGGGCCAGGCCGCTGGTGGGGCACAGCAGCAGGTTCAGACCGTTTCCGTGCAGCGGGGACGAGGCCATGGTGGCTACGGCCATGTACAGCAGCGCTGCCGCGGCGAGTGCCAGCGGCCGGGCCGGTGCGGGGGGGCTGCGCGGGGGCATGCGTTTTGGGGTGTGGGGCAGGACCGGAGCGCCCGGGTGCTGCGCTGGGCGCCGGCGGGCGGTGCCTGGCATCGTAGCCTAAGCGCCGCCGTTCGTGACCGTTTGCGGCGGGGTATGGCTCGCCGCGTTGATGCAGGTCAATTTAAAGTTTGGCGCCCGCCCATCGGACGCCAAAAGCTATTATTTTTGTAGCAAACGCGCTGCGTCGCGGGCGAAATAGGTGAGCACGCCGTCGGCACCCGCGCGCTTGAAGGCCAGCAGGCTCTCCAGCATCACGGCGTCGTGGTCGAGCCAGCCGTTCTGCGCGGCGGCCTTGAGCATGGCGTATTCGCCCGACACCTGGTAAGCGAAGGTGGGCACGCGGAACTCGTCCTTCACGCGGCGCACGATGTCGAGGTAGGGCATGCCGGGTTTGACCATCACCATGTCGGCGCCCTCGGCGATGTCCATGGCCACCTCGCGCAGCGCTTCGTCGCTGTTGCCCGGGTCCATCTGGTAGACCTTCTTGTTGCTCTTGCCCAGGTTGGCGGCCGAGCCCACGGCATCGCGGAAGGGGCCGTAAAAGGCGCTGGCGTACTTGGCGCTGTAGGCCATGATGCGCGTGTGCACATGGCCATGGGCCTCCAGCGCGTCGCGGATGGCGCCGATGCGCCCGTCCATCATGTCGCTCGGCGCGACGATGTCCACGCCGGCCTCTGCCTGGGTCAGCGCCTGGCCGGTGAGCACTTCGACGGTGGCGTCGTTCAGGATGTAGCCGGTGTCGTCGAGCAGGCCGTCCTGGCCGTGGCTGGTGAAAGGGTCGAGGGCCACGTCGGTCATCACGCCGAGGTCGGGAAACTCTTTCTTCAGGGCGCGCACCACGCGCGGCACCAGGCCGTCGGGGTTGAGGGCCTCTTTGCCGTCGGGCGTCTTGAGGCTGGCGTCGATCACCGGGAACAGCGCCATCACCGGGATGCCCAGTTTCACGCAGTCCTCGGCCACGCCCATGAGCAGGTCCAGGCTCAGGCGTTCCACGCCAGGCATGGAGCCCACGGCCTCGCGGCGGTTGGCGCCGTCGAGCACGAACACGGGGTAGATCAGGTCGTGGGCCGTGACCGCGTGCTCGCGCACGAGGTTGCGGGTGAAGGTGTCGCGGCGCAGTCGGCGCGGGCGGCTGGCGGGGAAGGGGGTGGGGCTGGAGAGGTGCATGGGGAAAATTGTGCCCGATCCGGCGCCGTCCCGGTTTGCGGCGGTGTTGCGGCGCGGCGCGGTCGGTGCTAGATTGGCGCCGGGCAGCCCTTCTGCCCCCCGCTTTTTCCTCCCTGAGCGGGGCCCGCCGGCGCCAGCGCCCCCGGGCTTTCCTGGCCCGGCATTCCCGCCGGGCCTTTTTTTGGCGTGCTGGAACCGCGTGGGCCACTACACTCGCCGCCATGCTCTGGGTCAAATCCTTCCACATCGTTTTCGTGGCCAGCTGGTTCGCTGGTCTGTTCTACCTGCCCCGCATCTTCGTCAATCTGGCCATGGTGGCGCCCGGTTCGGCGGCCGAGCGAGACCGGCTGTTGCTGATGGCGCGCAAGCTCATGCGCTTCACCACGCTGCTGGCCGTGCCTGCCGTGGCCCTGGGCCTGTGGCTGTGGCTGGGCTACGGCATCGGCCGGGGGCCGGGCAATGGCTGGATGCATGCCAAGCTGGTGGTGGTGGTGCTGGTGCTGGGCTACCACCATGCGTGCGGCGTGTTGCTGCGCCAGTTCGTGGCGGGCACCAGCCGCCACAGCCACCGGTGGTTTCGCTGGTTCAACGAGGCCCCGGTGCTGATGCTGGTGGCAGCCGTGATCCTGGTGGTCGTCAAGCCTTTCTGAGCCGCCCCCGCACAAGCCGCCCCCGATGCATAAGACCTCTGCCTGGCCCCTGGCGCTGGTGTATGCGGCGCTGATTGTTTTCGCCAGCCTGTTCCCCTTCATGGGTTGGCGCGACCAGGGCATATCGCCCGATGTCTTCCTGAGGGCGCCCTTTCCGCCGCCGTACTGGACGGGGTTTGACGTGGTCACCAACGCGGTGGGCTACGCCCCGCTGGGTTTTTTGCTGGCACTGGCGCTGCTGCGCACGGGCCGCGGCCTGCTGGCCGTGCCGCTGGCGCTGGCGGCGGGCACCCTGCTGTCGCTGCTGCTGGAGTATTTGCAGATCTATCTGCCCCAGCGCGTGCCCTCCAATCTCGACCTGGTGCTGAACATGGCGGGGGCGCTGCTCGGGGCGCTGAGTGCAGCCCTGCTGGAACACTGGGGTGCCATTGACCGGTGGAGCCGTTTTCGCAATCGCTGGTTTGCGCCGGATGCCCGCGGCGCCCTGGTCCTGCTGGCGCTGTGGCCCTGGGCGCTGCTGTTTCCGGCGGCTGAGCCTTTTGGCCTGGGCCAGGTGCTGGAGCGGCTGGAAGGCGCGCTCGTCGAACTGCTGGCGGGGACCCCCTTTCTGGATTGGCTGCCCGTGCGCGAGACCCCGCTGCAGCCGCTCTCGCCCGTCGCCGAGCTGCTGTGCGTGGCTCTGGGCCTGCTGGTGCCCTGCCTGCTGGCCTATGGCATGGTGCGGCACATCGGGCGGCGCGTGGTGCTGGTGCTGGTCATTGCCGTGGCGGGGGTGGGTGCGACGGCCTTGTCGGCCGCGCTGAGCTATGGCCCGGCGCACGCCTGGGCCTGGCTGGGCCTGCCGGCACGGGTGGGTATCTGGGTGGGGCTGGTGCTGGCGGCTTTGCTGGTGGCGCTGCCGCAGCGCGCCAGCGCGGTGCTGCTGCTGCTGGTGCTGGCGATTCAGCTGGGGCTGCTGAACGACGCGCCCACCAGCGCCTATTTTGCCCAGACGCTGCTGACGTGGGAGCAGGGGCGCTTCATCCGCTTTTATGGCCTGGGCCAGTGGCTGGGCTGGCTCTGGCCTTATGCCACGCTGGTGTATGTGCTGCTGCGCGCCTCGCGGCGCGGCAGCGTTTCATAAAATGGTGGGCATGAGCGAAACCCCACCGAACACGCCCGGCTACTTCGAGCGCCACATTTTCTTCTGCCTGAATGAGCGCGCCAACGGCGAGGCCTGCTGCGCACAGCAGGGTGCCCAGGAGGCGTTTGATCGCTGCAAGGCGCAGGTCAAGGCGGCGGGCCTGGCCGGGCCCGGCCAAGTGCGCGTGAACAAGGCGGGCTGCCTGGACCGGTGCGCCGCAGGTCCGGTGGCCGTGGTCTATCCCGAGGGCGTGTGGTACAGCTACGTGGATGCGGCCGATATCGACGAAATCGTCGAATCGCACCTGAAAAATGGCCAGGTTGTCGAGCGCCTGCGCACGCCGCCGGAACTTGGACGCTGATCGGCACTCCATTAGTTTTCAAGCTTTTTTGGCATTTTGCGCTTGATGGTCAAGCGCTGAAGGCTATTGAATTGGTAGCAATTGGTGAATGCACACACTGAGAATCTGACCCTGACGGGCGAGGCCGGCGCCATCGAGGCGCGGCGCGATGCCCCCGCGGCAGGCACTGCGCCGCGTGGCGTGGTGGTCATTGCCCATCCGCATCCGCTGTTTGGCGGAACCCTGGACAACAAGGTGGTGCAGACGCTTGCGCGCGCCTATGTGCAATGCGGCTGGAGCGCTGTGCGCTTCAACTTCCGCGGCGTGGGCGGCAGTGCGGGCGTGCACGACGAGGGGCGAGCCGAGCTGCAGGACCTGCTGGCGGTGGTGCGCCAGGTGGCGCCCGAGGGGCCGATCGCTCTGGCGGGGTTTTCCTTCGGCGCCTTCGTCACCAGCCACGCGCTGGCGGCCCTGTGGGATGAGCGCGAGGTGAGCAGTGCGGTGCTGGTGGGTACGGCGGCCAGCCGCTTCAGCGTGGCGCCCGTGCCGCCGCCGGCCCACCTGCGCACCCTGGTGCTGCACGGCGAGCAGGACGATACGGTNNCCGCTGGCCGCCGTGATGGACTGGGCGCGCCCGCAGACACTGCCTGTCACAGTCATTCCCGGAGGCGGGCATTTCTTTCACGGACAATTGCACCTGCTCAAGGAACTGGTGGTGCGCCACCTGCAATCGGTGGCGTGAGCGCTGCCCTGCCGCTGCCCGGCTCTCCGCGCGCCATCGCGGCGCATGTTTTCTTCTTCTGACTGTTTCCCCCATGAACCGAATTTTTTCCCTGCTGCGCACCCTTGCCCTGGCCGTGGGCGTTGCGTCTGCTGCCCTGGCGACGCAGGCGCAAACCCTTCAGCCGCCTGAGATCGCCGCGCGCAACTACCTGCTGGTCGATGTGACGTCGGGCCAGACGCTGGCTGCCAAGGACATCGATGCGCCGGTCGAGCAGGCGTCTCTGACCAAGCTCATGACCGCGTATCTGGTGTTTGACGCCCTGCGCGCGAAGAAGATCGATCTGCAGCAAAAGCTGCCCGTGAGCGTGCGCGCCTGGAAGATGCCCGGCTCGCGCATGTTCATCGACCCCAAGATGCAGGTGCCCGTGGACGACCTGCTCAAGGGCATGATCGTCCAGTCGGGCAACGACGCCACCGTGGCACTGGCCGAGGGCGTGGGCGGCACGTTCGAGAACTTCGTCAAGCTCATGAACGACCAGGCCCAGGCCCTGGGCATGAAAAACACCGCCTACCGCAACCCCGAGGGGCTGACCGAGCCTGGCCACACCACCACGGCGCGCGACCTGGCCACCCTGGCCACGCGGCTGCTGAAGGATTTCCCGGAGTACATGCATTACTACTCCATCAAGCAGTACCGCTACGAGGGCACACCCGCGTCCAACAGCAACAACCGCAACCTGCTGCTGTACCGTGACCCGAGCGTCGATGGCCTCAAGACCGGCCACACTGCCGCCGCAGGCTACTGCCTTGTGGCCACGGCCAAGCGCGAGTTTCCCAATGTGGGCACGCGCCGTCTGGTGTCCATCGTGCTCGGTGCCGCGAGCGAGAATGCCCGCGCCAACGAGAGCCAGAAGCTGCTGAACTGGGGCTACACCGCCTTTGATGCCGTCAAGCTGTTCGACGCCGGCCAGGCCGTGGACACCCCCGCGGTGTGGAAGGGCAAGGCCAACACGGTGAAGATCGGCCGGACCGAGGCCATCGTGATCGCGGTACCCGCAGGCAGTGGGGGCAAGATCAGCACGCAGATCACGCGCCGCGATCCGCTGGTGGCGCCGTTCAGTTCCGGGCAGGAAGTGGGCATGCTCAAGGTGGTGCTGGGTGACCAGACGCTGCGCGAAGTGCCCCTGGTGGCCCTGGAAGGAGTGGAGCAGGCCGGGGTTTTTGGCCGTGCCTGGGATGCCATCCGCCTCTGGATCAAATGATGCGCCTGTGCCCGGATGAGAGGCTGCGGCGCGCCGATCGACGTCCGGGCTTGCCGCAGAAGGGGTGATCTGCTACATTTGAAGGCTTTTCGGAAATTCCGAAGGGATTCACGTTTTCGTTTTTTACGTTTAGGGACGATAGTTCATGCCAACCATTAACCAGCTCGTGCGTCACGGGCGTGAGGTCGAGAAGACCAAATCCAAGAGCCCGGCGATGGAAAACTCGCCGCAGCGCCGCGGTGTGTGCACCCGTGTGTACACCACGACGCC
>DMZZ01000175.1:0-1009 GCA_003484805.1 Comamonadaceae bacterium
GAACGAGCGCACGCGTGCCTCGTCGTCGGCCCAGCCCGAGCGCACCTTGACCCACAGCTCCAGGAAGACCTTGGCGTCGACCAGTTTTTCCAGCTCCTGGCGCGCCTCGGTTCCAATGCGCTTGAGGCGCTCGCCCTTGTCGCCGATGACCATCATCTTGTGGTTGTCCCGCTCGACGACGATGGTGGCAGCGATCTTCACCAGTCGCTTGTGCTGTTTGCTGGCCTCTTCCTCGAACTTGTCGATGATGACGGTGGAGGTGTAGGGCAACTCGTCGCCCGTGAAGCGGAACAACTTCTCGCGCACGGTCTCGGAGGCCAGAAACTTCTCGCTGCGATCGGTCAGCTCGTCCTCGCCGTACCACCAGGGCTGTTCGGGCAGGTATTTCTCGCAAATGCCATAGAGCCGCGCAATGTCACCCTTGTTCTTGGCCGACATGGGCACGAACTCGGCGAACGGGTGGCGCTCCTGCATGCTCTTGAGCCAGGGCGCGATCTCGGCGCGGCGGTGCACGTTGTCGAGCTTGTTGGCGATGAGCAGCGTGGGGATGCCGGGTTTGAACAGGCTCAATACCTTGGCATCGGCCAGCGTGAAGCTGCCCGCCTCGACCACGAACAGGATCAGGTCCACGTCGCCGATGGCGCCCATCACGGTCTTGTTGAGCGACTTGTTCAGGGCGGTGGCGTGGCGCGTCTGGAAGCCCGGCGTATCGACAAACACGAACTGCGTCTGTCCCATGGTCCGGATGCCGGTGATGCGGTGGCGCGTGGTCTGCGCCTTGCGCGAGGTGATGCTGATTTTCTGGCCCACCAGCGCGTTGAGCAGCGTGGATTTGCCCACATTGGGCTTGCCGACGATGGCGATCACGCCGCAGCGCTGGCCCTCAACGTCTGTTGCGGCACCGGCCGGCCGGGCTGCGGCCAGCATGGCTTCCAGGTCATTTTGGCCTTCAGCGCCCGATTCGTCTGCGCTGTCAGCTACATTTTTTGTAGCATCTTCATTCATGGGT
>DMZZ01000175.1:1098-4887 GCA_003484805.1 Comamonadaceae bacterium
TTGGCATCCTTGGCCGCCGCCTGCATCTGGGGATTGATTTCGACCGCCTCGAACAGCCGGTGCACCAGGGCCTCGGCCGGGGTGTACCCCGCATCCAGATAGATGGCGCCGATGACGGCTTCGAGGGCATCGGCCAGGATGGAGGGGCGCTTGTGACCGCCCGAGCGCGATTCGCCCTCCCCCAGCCGCAACACCTCGGGCAGCCGCAGGCCCAGGGCCAACTGGTGCAGGGTGTCCTGCTTGACCATGTTGGCACGCACCCGCGACAGATCGCCTTCGGGCTGCGCACTCAACCGCCGGTACAGCAGGCTGGCGACCGCCAGATTGAGCACGGAATCTCCCAGAAACTCCAGTCGCTCGTTGTGGTCGGCGCTGAAACTGCGGTGCGTCACGGCGCGCTGCAGCAGCGCGGGGTCAGAGAACAGATACTGCAGCCGTGACTGCAGCGAAGCAAGAGCGGGTGGCACCTATTTGGTCGACTCTTCAAAACGGTAGACAAGGTAAGCAGGGCCTGCCAGAGCAATTTCGCGCGAGTACTTGAACGACACGACAACCTTGTCGCCGCGCTTGGTCACTTCGAGATCCTTGCCCTGAATGGAAGATATGTCATCAATGGCGGCGGCCTTATCAAAAATCGAACGCACATCAGGCACCGTGGAGCCTTCCTTGGCCGCCTTGGCTGCTGCCTTCTGAATCGCCTGGTACTCCAAAAAAATCGGTATCGACTGCCCGCCAATAGCGAACGCAGCCACAGCGATCAGGCCGATGAAAATGACGCCAATGAACGACAGGCCACGCTGACGCGCCCGGCTGGCTGTACGGTAAACATGCATAACCTATCCCCTCTATGGTTGTTGGCCGCTTCTGGGGCGGCTCAGTTGAAGGCCCCGATCCGCTTGAGATTGCCGAAGTTCATCCAGACAAAGAAGGCCTTGCCCACGATGTGGGACTCGGGCACAAACCCCCAGTAACGCGAGTCGAGCGAATTATCGCGGTTGTCACCCATCATGAAGTAATGGCCCTCAGGCACCTTGCAGACCACGCCTTCCACACTGTAACGGCAGTTGTCGCGGTAGGCAAAATTGCTGGCGCCTTGGATGAAGGCCGACACCTCGGGGTTGTTCAGCAAGCGGTGGGGGCGCGTGCCCAGCTGCTCCTCGTACTGCTTGAAGTAGCGCATGACACTGTCGTCGAAGAAATCGGCCGCAGATGCCGTATCCACGGCCTGGCCATTGATGGTGAGCCGCTTGTTCAGATAAGCGACCTCATCGCCCGGCACGCCCACCACGCGCTTGATGTAGTCCAGATTCGGCTGGGGCGGATAGCGGAACACCATCACATCCCCGCGCTGCGGAGCATTCCCTTCGATGATCTTGGTATGAATGACGGGCAGACGCACCCCATAGGTGAACTTGTTCACCAGGATCAGGTCGCCCACCAGCAAGGTGGGAATCATCGAGCCGGAGGGAATCTTGAAGGGCTCGAACAGGAAAGAGCGCAGCAGAAACACCGTGGCGATCACCGGAAAAAGGCCCGCCGTCCAGTCCAGCCACCAAGGCTGCATGAGCAGACGCTCTTTCGACTCCTGCACATCGATGTCCACCTTGGCGATGCCCATGCGGTCGAGTTCGGCGCGGCGCTGGGCGGCGGCATCCTCGATGGCCTGGGCTGCACGGTGGCGCTGCGGCAGGAAATAGAAACGCTCGGCCAGCCAGTAGGCACCGGTCACCACCGTGGCCAGAAACAGCAACAGGGCAAAGTTGCCTTCGATCGCCCCAAAATACCAGGCGCCCATATAGCCGGCAAAGGCAGCCAGCACGAGCGAGGTCAGAATCTGCATGGCCTGCATCAGTCCTCCACCTGCAAAATGGCGAGGAACGCTTCCTGGGGCACCTCCACCGAGCCAATCTGTTTCATGCGTTTCTTGCCTGCTTTCTGCTTCTCGAGAAGCTTGCGCTTGCGGGTGATGTCACCGCCGTAGCATTTCGCCAACACGTTCTTGCGCATCGCCTTGATGGTCTCGCGCGCAATGATGTTGGCGCCGATGGCCGCCTGGATGGCCACGTCAAACATCTGGCGGCTGATGATCTCGCGCATCTTGGCGACCACGGCCCGGCCACGGTACTGCGACTGACTGCGGTGCACGATGATCGACAGCGCATCGACTTTCTCGCCATTGAGCAGGATATCGACCTTCACCACGTCCGAGGCCCGGTATTCCTTGAACTCATAGTCCATGCTGGCGTAGCCCCGGCTCACCGACTTGAGCTTGTCGAAGAAGTCGAGCACGATCTCGCCCAGCGGCATCTCGTAGGTCAGCATGACCTGGCGGCCGTGGTAAGCCATGTTCATCTGCACGCCGCGCTTCTGGTTGGCCAGCGTCATCACCGGCCCCACATACTCCTGGGGCATGTACAGGTGCACGGTCACGATGGGTTCGCGGATTTCCTGCAGCTTGCCCTGATCGGGCATCTTCGCGGGGTTTTCCACCATGACGACCTCGCCGCCCGGCATGACCACCTGGTAGACCACACTGGGTGCCGTGGTGATCAGATCCTGGTCGAATTCGCGTTCCAGGCGTTCCTGCACGATCTCCATGTGCAGCAGCCCCAGGAAGCCGCAGCGGAAGCCAAAACCCAGCGCCTGGCTCACCTCGGGCTCGTAGTGCAGCGAGGCATCGTTGAGCTTGAGCTTTTCCAGCGCGTCGCGCAACTGGTCGTATTCGCTCGCCTCGGTCGGGTACAGGCCGGCAAACACCTGCGGCTGAATTTCCTTGAAGCCCGGCAAGGCCTCCGTCGCAGGACCCGCGTTGTTCGGGAGCTTCTTTTCCAGCGTGATGGTGTCGCCCACCTTGGCGGCCTGCAGCTCCTTGATGCCGCAGATCACATACCCCACCTCGCCCGCCCGCAGAGCTTCGCGCGACTCGTTGGCGGGTGTGAAAACGCCCAGGCTTCCCGCCTCATACGCCGCTCCGGTGGCCATCATCTTGATGCGCTCGCCCTTGAGCAGGCGGCCATCGACCACGCGCACCAGCATCACCACGCCCACATACGTATCGAACCAGCTGTCGATGATCATCGCGCGCAGCGGGCCTTCGGGATTGCCCCGGGGGGCCGGCACCTTGGCCACGATGGCTTCGAGAATTTCCTCGATGCCCATGCCTGTCTTGGCAGAACAGGGAATGGCGTCGCCCGCGTCGATACCGATCACGTCCTCGATTTCGGCCTTGGCATTGTCCGGATCGGACTGCGGCAGGTCCATCTTGTTGAGCACCGGCAGCACTTCCACGCCCAGATCGAGCGCGGTATAGCAGTTGGCCACGGTCTGGGCCTCCACGCCCTGCGAGGCATCCACCACCAGCAGCGCGCCCTCGCAGGCCGACAGCGACCGGCTCACTTCGTAGGAGAAGTCCACATGGCCAGGCGTGTCGATCAGGTTGAGGTTGTAGACCTGCCCATCCTTGGCTTTGTAGTGCAGCGCTGCCGTTTGCGCCTTGATGGTGATGCCGCGCTCTTTCTCGATATCCATCGAGTCGAGCACCTGCGCCTCCATCTCGCGCTCGGCCAAACCGCCGCAACGCTGGATCAGGCGATCCGCAAGCGTGGACTTGCCATGGTCAATGTGCGCAATGATGGAAAAATTTCTGATGTGGTTCATCAACGAATAACGTCAAGTGAGGAAATGGCCAAGATGCACGCAAGAAAAAAGGGCGCGTCAACGGGAGACGCGCCCTGAACCAACAATCTTTGGCAACTGCGATGGTTGGGACTTCATTGTAGGCAAAAAGCC
>DMZZ01000175.1:5069-6516 GCA_003484805.1 Comamonadaceae bacterium
TCTCCTGCAAACACCGTGCTCAACGCACCGGCCGGATCAGCGCATATTGCGCCCACTCACCCCGGCGAAAGAGCACATTGATGGGCTTGCTCTTGTCGGCCTTGGACAGAGCCGCCTCGAAATCCTTCACCCCGGCCACCTCTGCATTGGCAATCGCGAGGATCACATCGCCTTCACGCAATCCGGCCCGTGCGGCCGACTCGGTGGCGGTATCCACACGCACCCCGCCGCGCAGTTTCAGTTCTTTTTTCTGCGCATCGGTCAAGTCCGACACCGTCAACCCGAGTTGCTGGGCCGCCGAGGACGACTTGGGCTTGGCATCCTTGTCCGAGGTCTTGAGCGCCGACTTGTCGGGCTCGATTTCCGCGATCTGGATCGACAAGTCGCGCGTGCTGCCCCGGCGGAACACGGTCACGGTACTTTTGGTTCCAGGCTTGGTATTGCCCACCATGCGCGGCAGATCGGCGATTTTTTCAATGGCCTTGCCATCGAAGCGCGTGATGATGTCACCCGCCTCAATCCCCGCCTTCTCGGCAGGCGACCCGGCTTCCACGCCAGTCACCAAGGCTCCCTGCTGCTTGCCCAGGCCCAGCGATTCCGCCACATCGCGCGTCACCTGCCCGATCTGCACACCAATGCGCCCCCGCGTCACGCGCCCACTCGCGCGCAACTGCTCGCTGACGCGCATGGCTTCGTCAATCGGAATAGCGAACGAGATCCCCATGAACCCGCCCGAGCGCGAATAAATCTGGCTGTTGATCCCCACCACTTCACCACGCATGTTGATCAGCGGACCTCCCGAGTTGCCGGGATTGATGGCGACATCGGTCTGGATGAACGGCAAATAGTCGCCCGTATCCCGCTGCTTGGCACTGACGATACCTGCAGTCACCGTGTTTTCCAGGCCAAAGGGAGAACCAATGGCCATGACCCACTCGCCCACACGCAACCGGTTGATGTCACCGATCCGCACTGCCGGCAGGCCACTGGCCTCGATCTTGACCACCGCCACGTCGGTACGCTTGTCCGTTCCCACGATCTTGGCCTTGAATTCCCGCTTGTCCGTCAGGGTGACAATCACCTCATCGGCGCCATCGACCACATGGGCATTGGTCATCACATACCCATCGGCACTGACGATGAACCCCGATCCGACACCCCGCGGCTGTTCGTCTTCCTGATTGGGACGCTGCGGCCTTGACTGCCGGGGCAGGTTCGGAATCGGCACACCAAAACGCTTGAAGAACTCAAGCATCTCTTCGTCCATCCCGTTCATGCCCCCGCGGGCCGCCATCTTTTCCATGGTACGAATGTTCACGACCGAGGGCCCGACCTGCTCCACCAGATCGGTAAAGTCAGGCAATCCGCGCACCGAAGCTGGCGGCGTCTGTGCCGGCACCTGCGCCACCGCAGGCCATGCCATGGTGGCGCCCAGAGCCAGCGAGAG